>JAILRQ010000008.1 GCA_024698125.1 Acholeplasmatales bacterium | reverse complement strand
TTATGATGAGAATACTGGTGTTGGAACATTCGTAAGAGTTCCTGAGCGTAGCGAGTTCTTAACTGACGTTAATGAGCAATTAATCGTCGAGTTCTACAACAGATAATATTAAAATTAAGACATCGAAAGATGTCTTTTTTTATACTTCTTCTACTACTAATATCATAAACAAAAAGGCATCCCATCAGGGGATGCCTATTTTTATGAAAGTGATAAACAGAATAGATTTGCTGTATCAGCCTTTGTAATAGTATGTGTTCCTGCTGATAATTGAAGAGTAATTAGATAATGATCTCCTTCTGTAGTTCCAGTATACTTTTCCCCATCAATCTTAATATTAGTACCATTTATAATTAAAGTTATAGTCATAGTAGCTGATGTAGTAAATGTAACAGATGTTGAGCTCTCCATCTTAAGACATGTAGTATATGTCACCCCACCATATGTTACGCTTCCTTTTTCTGTAGACAAATTACCAGATACATTAAAATCAGTTCCATTATATGGGAATGTAAGTACTTCACCTGTTGAAACAGCTGATGTTTCAGGTGTTGTATTTGTATCCTGTGTAGTATCATTTGTTGGTGTTGTAGTATCTAATATTAGATTTGATGAATAAGCTGTTAATGCTGCCTTTAATGCAGTGATAACTGAATAATTTATATCCTCAACAGAATCATCAAAATCCCAATCAAAATCTCCACCATCAACTCTTCCAGCATACTCTTCTACTGTTTCCTTTGCTTCCTCTGGAGTTTCTGCAGTATATGAATACATTATGGAAGAATCCGTATCAAAGTTAGAATATGTAGTTCCTCCAGATTTTGTTTTGTATGTAGCAGGTACCTGTTCATCTCTTGATGATGCAAGGTATGCATCAAACGATGTAGCGTTAGCTGCATTACTTCCTTGAGCTGCGTTAGCGTATACTAAATTATCTGAGTAATCAGCCATACTATCCTCCCAAATAATTGTATTATTATACGCCTTAATCATTCCTCCAGACTCACTTGAGAATGTTCCATCTCCCTTGGCATCAGTTCCTTGAAGTGATGACAGCATTGGGTCCTTACAGTTTCTGAAGTAATTGTTTTCAACAAATGCTGAAGATCCTGAAGTAACTCCTACACCGTACTTGGCATTTCCATCATAATAGTTATTATAAATATGAACACATGATGAAACTCTTATACGGGGATGACGAGAATCTGAATGGTCAAACCAGTTATGGTGGTATGATACATATTCTACTGCATCTCCATTAGAATGAAGTGTTGATTTACCACAATCCCAATAATGATTATATGATAAAGTAGCATATTGTGTTTTCTTAATATCTAAGGCTCCATCTCCCTTAGCTTGATCCTCATCACTACCAGCATCACCATAGAATAGGTCATTATCATGTACCCACATATGGTCATTTCCTTGCTGAAGGCCTATACTATCTCCTTCATTTGAATTACAATTCATAAATCCTAGGTTACGGATTTCAACATTTGAAGCATTCTTTACACGAATACCCCATCCATTTGCTGTAGCATCCTCTCCTATACCCTCAACTGTCACTCCATATGATGTATTCTTATTTGAAATACACCAGTCACCCTTAAAGGTAGAATCTGAATCAATTCCCGTAGGATCCAATACATTACCAATAACTCTAATAGCTACTGGTCTTGTTTCCTTACCCTTCGCAAGACCTTGCATAATTCCTAATATACCAACGCAAGGATTTGATTCAGCTCCTGTTATTTCAGCTGAAATAGTATCCTTATTAGCATTTGTAACGTATAGCACTAAGGCTCCTGTCTTTAATGTACCATCCTCATTATATGCGCCACTAGATGTACCATTCATCCATGCAAATCCAGTTCTATCATATGCTGTAACCTTAATATTTGTAGCCTCGGCTCCAACTACCTCTGATGTACCATCATTATATGTAACCTTCATAGAATATGTACCAGCCGCAAGTCCTACTGCGTCTGCTCTAAACATATATGATTTTGTAGTTGAATACTTACGTATTAGCTCTGAATCAATTTCGCTATATTCATCTATAACCTCTGTACCACTACTATCCTTTGTTTTCTTAACATATACCTTATAGTCTGATCCACCCTCAACTGGATTAAACTCTATATATGCACATTCCTGATCTCCATCAACCTCTGATATAGTCATTGTTGATGGTAGTATTACTGGGTCATCATCTGTATCTGTGTCAGTGTCTGTATCAGTACTATCATCATCTGTATCTGTGTCAGTATCTGTATCAGTACTATCATCATCTGTGTCTGATGATGGTGTAGGTGTTACACTACTACCACTATCTTTCGAACCACATGAAGATAGAACTAGCATTGATGCCATAAGGCATAGACTTATCCCTAAATATTTGAATTTCATATTATCACAACCTTTTCTAATTTATCGTAAGACCTTTTTCCCTTTATTTAATTATATATTAATTTTTTAAAATAATAAAGTTAATTTGATTTACCTCTTTTATGTTATAATAGGCTTGGTGATATTATGAAGCTTGGTAAGGATAATCCTATATTTAAGGATTTGAAGGAAAGATATAAGAAAAACACAAATTACATATTAGTAGATGACCTAAACTCACTTGAGATAGCTTTAAGCTTTAAATATGATATTGATACCTTCATCTATTGTGATGATATAGAATATCATAAGGATACTAAGCTTATCATAGATAAGGCTGAAGACTTATCAAAGGAATCATATACCATCTCTAAAAGGATGTTTGAGACGTTTTTATCTAAAGATAATTCAATTGGCTTCCTAGCCTTCGTTAAGCCTAAAAAATGGGCTTTAAATGATTTATTAGATAAGGAATTCTTAGTTGTTTGTGATAGGCTTGAAATACCTGGAAACATTGGTACACTTCTTCGTACAATGGATTCATGTAGGGCCGAGGGAATGATTTTAGTAGACCCAGTATCAAAGATCTTAAATCCTAAGATGAGTCAGCTTTCAAGAGGTGCTAATCTTATAATACCTACAGTTGAGGCAACATACACTGATACCTTAAAATATTTAACTGATAATGGCTATGATATCTATCTTGGAGAGCCTAAGCTTGGTCTTGATTATCAAAGCTACAATTACAAGGGTAAGATTGCCATTGTAATTGGTAATGAAAGATTTGGTATTAATAGTGATTGGTACAATCATAATCATAAAAAGGTTTATATACCAATGGAGGGACATAACAATAGCCTTAATGTTGCTGTTGCGGGATCTATTCTTATTTATGAGGCTTATATGCAAAGAAAAAAGTGATTCATACGAATCACTTATTTTTTTACTTTTGATTTGCAACCTTAAAGGCCATATCAATAAACTTTGAAGAATCTAGTGATGCTCCTCCTACTAGGGCACCATCTACATCTGGTTGATCAACTAATGATTTAATATTATCTGGATTTACAGAACCTCCATATAATATTCTCATATTATTTGCTGTATCCTTACCATATAGCTCTTCAACAAAGCTTCTTATTAATTTACACTTTTCATTGGCAATCTCTGGAGTTGCAGTCTTTCCTGTACCAACTGCCCAGATTGGCTCATATGCAAGTATAACTTTATCCATCTTATCCTCAGGAAGTCCGATTAATGCGGCATGAACCTGTCTACGAAGGATATTATCTGTGTTGTGGTGTAGATATTGTTCTTCAGTCTCACCAAAGCAAATAACAGGGCTTAGGGAATGCTCTAAGGCTTGTTGTGCCTTTTTGTTGACATCCTCGTCTGACTCTGCAAAATATCTTCTTCTCTCATTATGTCCCACAAGTACATGTGTAACACCTACGGTACGAAGCATTTCAGCAGAAATCTCACCTGTATAGGCTCCACAGTTTTCATAATGCATATTTTGAGCACCAATTTCAAGATTATCTCCTTGTCTCTTTACTAAAGATACAAGAAGCATTGCTGGTGGGAATATAATAGTCTCTACTACATCCTTATTTGGAAGCTTATTATTAACCTCATAGATGAACTTTAAAGCCTCATCATAGGTTTTATACATCTTCCAGTTACCAGCCA
Source organism: Acholeplasmatales bacterium (assembly GCA_024698125.1). Classification (GTDB taxonomy): domain Bacteria; phylum Bacillota_I; class Bacilli_A; order Acholeplasmatales; family Anaeroplasmataceae; genus UBA3206. The sequence continues at coordinate 21,544 of JAILRQ010000008.1, read as the reverse complement.
TTATAGGTTTTCTCATAGCATTCACCCTTTACTATTCTGTTCTATTACTAAACTCTATAGTATCCTCTTTTTTAAATTACTTCTCAAGAATCTCTGCGATATCAGCAATTGCTTGCTCAGCTTGGTCTCCGTTAGCAACAACCTTTACATTCTCTCCTGAAGGTACAGCTAGTGACATTAATCCTAAGATTGACTTAACGTCTACTACCTTATCCTCATAAACAAGGTTAATTTCTACATCATACTTAGATGCAGCTTGAACTACCTTAGCAGCTAGGCTTGCGTGTAATCCTACAGTACTCTTTACTACAATTGTCTTTTCCATAATTTCATTTCCTCCTAGTATTAGGTATATTTTCTTTTGGGGTGCTAGAAGCTCCCACTCCTTTGAACTCCCATTCATAATTTTATTTTATCATATTTTATAATAAAATAATAACAAAATGAAGAAAATTCATAATTTATTTATGAGTGCCTATTTCTAGGCACCCAAAATATCAATTTTACTTGTCATCAACACAAGCAACACCTGGAAGTGTCTTACCCTCTAGATACTCTAGAGAAGCTCCTCCACCTGTTGAAATGTGTGATACCTTTGATGCATAACCAAATTGGATAGCGGCAGCAGCACTGTCTCCTCCTCCAATAATAGTTGTAGCATTATTAAGGTTAGCTAATGCCTCACAAATACCTACAGTACCCTTAGCGTAATTTGACATCTCAAATACTCCCATAGGTCCGTTCCATACAACTGTCTTAGCAGTTGAAATAATATTTGTGAACTCCTTTAAAGTCTCAGGTCCGATATCTAATCCCATTTGTCCTTCCTTAATATCATTTACTGATACTGTTTGGAATGGAGTATCATTTGAGAACTCAGTTGTAACTACTGTATCAACTGGAAGTACGATCTTTCCTGAAGCCTTAGTTAATAAATCCTTTGCAAGGTCAAGCTTGTCAGCCTCACACTTAGAAGCTCCAACATTCTTTCCTAGGGCTGCAAGGAATGTAAACATCATTCCTCCACCAACTAAGATCTTGTCAGCCTTCTCAATTAATGACTCAATAACACCAATCTTATCAGATACCTTAGATCCTCCAAGAATAGCTACGAATGGTCTTACTGGATTATCTACAGCTCCACCAATGAACTTAATCTCCTTCTCAAGTAGGAATCCTGCTGCAGTCTCAGCAATGTTTGATGCGATTCCAACATTTGAAGCATGTGCACGGTGTGCAGTTCCGAATGCATCGTTAACGAATACATCTCCAAGAGATGCCCAGTACTTTCCAAGCTCTGGATCGTTTCCTGACTCCTTCTTTCCTTCAAGATCCTCAAAACGAGTGTTCTCGAACATTAAAATGTCACCATTTTGCATTTGATTAATAGCATCCTCAAGAGCCTTTCCACGAGTCTCTGGAATGAACTTAACAGTCTTTCCAACTAGCTCCTCGAATCTCTTAGCAACTGGTGCTAATGTATTTGTAAGCTTATCCTCTGCAGTCTTGATTCTTCCAAGATGTGAGAATACGATTGCCTTACCTCCATTGTCAATTACATACTTAATTGTAGGTAATGCCTCTCTAATACGATTGTCATCTGTAATGACCCCATTCTTCATTGGGACATTAAAGTCAACACGCATTAATACCTTTTTTCCTTTAACGTCTAAATCTGTTACGACCTTCTTAGACATACTTATCATTCCTTTCATTAGATGTAGTTTTTTCTACCAATGATATTATAACATTATAAAAAGTCTTAATCAAACAAAAATGATATGAAAAGGTGTGAAAGAAAATGAAAACGTGTTAATTATAATAATTAAATTCTAATTTATGTATATAATTTAATATATTTGAAGCCATTTCACATATACGGCTAATATTATTCCCTTTTTTATCTATAAATAACGACATACCATTTTTAAATATAAATAAAAGGTTCTTTTCATTATAGGAAATATATTTTACCTCTAAATAATTAATATAATATATGCTTCCCATAGACTTTAATTTTATAAGCATTAAAGATTTTGATAGATATATTGGTACATTAGTCTTATAGCTAAATAGCTCTCTTATTCTTTTCTTATAGTAATCATATTTAAATAAATGATCCTTCATTACCTTGGTTAATAAAAGCTCATAGGTATCGCATTCAGTAAAGGTATCATTATAATAAATTATTGATTTTTTATTTGCTTCTTCAATATAATTTAGCATGTTTTGATAAAAAAAATCACCCTTTCGGGTGATTTAATTGTTATTACTTGTTGTCGTGATTCATGAATGCGATGTTCTCTTCAGTCTCAGCATCGAAGAAATGACACTTGTTCATATCTAATACTAGCTTAACTTGAGAATCGAATGTGATGTCATCACGAGAAGGTACTGCAGCGATTACGTTAGCCTCTGCGATTGTTGTATAAATATTAGTTTCAGCTCCTAGTAACTCAGCCATATCTACCTTAACATCGATAACTGCATTTGGATAAGTCTCGAAGAAGATAGGCTCTTGCTCGTCATGAATATCCTCAGGACGAATTCCTAACATAATCTTCTTTCCAATGTAGTCATACTTCTTTAACTCCTCAACCTTTCCGAATGGAACCTCGATAACGAATGCTCCGTCCTCAGTTGTGAAGTTACCCTTCTCATCTACGAATCCAGGGATGAAGTTCATTGGTGGAGTTCCGATGAATCCTGCAACGAACATGTTAACTGGGTTGTGGTAAACCTCCTTAGGAGATCCAACCTGTTGCATTCTTCCATCCTTCATAACTACGATTCTTGATGCCATTGTCATGGCCTCGATTTGGTCGTGTGTTACGTAGATAGTTGTTGAATTTAATCTCTTGTGTAGCTTTAAGATCTCTCCACGAGTTGAAGCACGTAGCTTTGCGTCTAGGTTTGAAAGAGGCTCGTCCATTAAGAATACGTCTGCATCACGAACGATAGCACGTCCTAGGGCAACTCTTTGTCTTTGTCCTCCTGATAGAGCTCTTGGCTTTCTTTGTAGGTATTGATCAAGACCAAGGATAGCTGATGCCTTCATAACTCTTTCATGAATCTCATCCTCTCCCATACGACGAAGTCTTAATCCGAATGCCATGTTCTCATAAACTGACATATGTGGGTATAGAGCGTAGCTTTGGAAAACCATCGCAATTCCTCTATCCTTTGAGCTTACATCATTCATAAGCTTATCATTAATATAAAGCTCTCCTGCAGTGATGTCCTCAAGTCCTGCGATCATACGTAGTGTAGTTGACTTTCCACATCCAGATGGACCAACGAAGCAGATAAACTCCTTGTCCTGAATCTCTAGATTGAAATCAAATACTGCTTGAGTTCCGTTAGGATAAACCTTTTGAATATCTCTTAAACTTAAAGTAGCCATTAATAATTTCCTCCTTAGGCAATATCTATTGTAATTCTACTATTTTTAAGTAAAAAAATAAATGTGCAAAGTGCACATTCATTATTATTTTTTTATTAAATGATAAATTATAAACGCATCACTAAACTTCTTTATATCATATCCTGTTTGTGATACAAATCTATCAAGCTTATTTATAAGGGTATTCCTATGCATATAAATAGCATTTGCAGTCTTTGATGTGTTCATATCATTTTCAAGAAAAGCCTTTAGGGTTTCTATCATTGAAGGTGTTTGATAGAAGCTTCCTAGTGCTATATGGTCAAGTCCTTCTCTTTTACCCTCAAGGACTAGCTCCATTAATAGCTCATGCTCCTTATACAGATTTGTTTTTAAATCTGTTTCTATAAAATAGTTTGATATTATATTGTAATTATCCTCATTAAAGTCCTTACGTGATATATAGGCATAGACATTTTGATCATATTCCTGTGTTAATCCTGCAAGGGTATCATATATATCATCTGTATTCTCATATGAGTGATATATAGTAAGTAATCCATTATTATCCTCTATCTTTATATTATTTCCAAGTAATCCTATAAAGAAATCATTTAGCTCAGGAGATAAAATATTTGATTTGGCTTTTATTAATATATACTGATTATACATACTTTAGCTCCTTTCTAAACATAGATATTATAACATTATTTTAGATAAATAAAAAGCATTCACAAGGGAATGCTTTTAAATTATCCAATTGAACCTTCCATATTAAGCTTAATTAATCTATTAAGCTCTACTGCATATTCCATTGGAAGCTCTGCACTAAATGGCTCAATGAATCCCATAACTATCATTTCTGTAGCCTGCTCCTCTGTAAGACCACGGCTCATTAAATAGAATAGCTGCTCCTCATTAACCTTTGATACAGTAGCCTCATGCTCAATATACATATCAGAGTTGGCTCCTGTGTTTGTAGGAATTGTATCTGAGAATGACTTATCATCAAGGATTAGTGTATCACATTCAATATGTGATTTAGCTCCCTTGGCATTAGGTCCACATGATACAAGTCCACGGTAGTTTACAGTACCACCATTTCTACATACTGATTTAGAAATAATCTTTGATGTTGAACCCTCACCAAGATGAATCATCTTAGCTCCTGTATCCTGAAGCTGGCTCTTTTGTCCTGCAAAGGCTATAGAAATCATTGTACCCTTTGATCCCTTACCCTTTAGGATACATGCAGGATACTTCATGTTAAGTCCTGCTCCTACATTTCCATCAATCCAGTCCATTTGACCATAGTCATCAACAATTGCTCTTTTTGTTACAAGGTTTACAATGTTAGATGCCCAGTTTTGAACTGTTGAATATCTTGCTGAAGCATTCTTTCCTACATATATTTCAACTACTGCTGCATGTAGGGAATCCTTTGAATATTGAGGGGCTGTACATCCCTCTACATAGTGGATAGATGCATCATCATCTACTATGATTAATGTTCTTTCGAATTGTCCCATACGCTCAGAGTTAATTCTAAAGTATGATTGTACTGGCTTTTTAACATGTACACCCTTTGGTACATAAATAAATGATCCACCAGACCATACAGCACTATTTAGGGCTGCATACTTATTATCTGTTACAGGTACTACCTTACCAATATACTTTTGTACTAAATCTGGATAAAGCTTTAGAGCTGTATCAGTATCACAGAAGATTACTCCTTGATCCTCAAGCTCCTTTAGATTCTTATGATATACTACCTCAGACTCAAATTGGTTTGAAGCTCCTGCAAAGTATTTAGCTTCACTTTCAGGTACTCCAAGCTTTTCGAATGTTTCCTTGATTTCTTGAGGTACATCATCCCAATCATGCTTGGCTCCACCCTTTGTTGATTTAATGTAATATGTATAATCATCAAACTCAATTCCAGATAGATCAGGTCCCCATGTTGGGTTCTTTAGTCTTAGAAAGGCATCATAAGCCTTTAGTCTAAACTGTAGCATCCATTCAGGCTCATTCTTAGCCTTAGAGATGAATCTTACAGTTTCCTCACTAAGTCCCTTTCCAGATGTAATAACATTATCTATTTCAGTTCTGAAGCCGTATTTATAATCTCCAACGATTTCTTCGACTTCCTTCTTCTTATTATCATCCATTACTTATTCTCCTCCTCACTTATGGCCTTTTCACAAGCCTTCCATGAAAGAGTTGCACACTTTATACGAGCAGGGAATTGAGAGACACCTGTATAGGCTATAGCCTCTCCAAGAGCTTCCTCCATTTCCTCTGAAATAGGATTTGCTTGAATCATTTGATAGAAGGCATCAATTATTTTTTGAGCCTCCTCTAATGTCTTACCCTTAAGTGTTTCACTCATAACAGATGCACTAGAGCAGCAGATTGAGCATCCATGCCCATCCTGTCTAATGTCTGTAATAACGCCATTTTCAATTTTAACCTCTACATTCATGTCATCTCCACATGAAGGGTTGTTCATATGGATTGGTGTATAACCAATTTGATGTAAAAGTCCTTTATTATGAGGGTTTTTATAATTGTCCATAATAACATCTCTATAAAGTTGTTCAATATCATGACTTGGCATAACAATTTACCTCCAATTAGAATTGCTTAAAGAAATCTCTTGCTTCCTTAACGCTATTAACTAAATTATCTACATCCTCCATTGTGTTATACATGTAGAATGATGCACGTGTAGTTGAAATTTGATTTAACCAACGTGTAATAAGCTGTGCACAGTGATGTCCTGCACGGATACATACTCCATTCTTATCATAGATTGAAGCTGCATCATGTGGATGTACACCCTTTATATTAAAGGCTACTACTCCTGTTTCAGCTGTTGGGTTATAAACCTCAACATCCTCAAGCTCCATAAGCCTTCTTTTTGCTTCCTGTGCTAGCATGTTTTCATGCTTTGCAACATTATCAAGACCAATCTCATCTAAGAACTCTACGGCTCTTCCTAGACCAATAACACCTGCAATAATAGGTGTTCCTGTTTCAAACTTATGAGGCACTGCCTTATATGTTTGAGAGTCCTTATAAACCTCATCGGCCATATCTCCACCAAACTCAATTGGATCCATACTATCTAATAGCTTATATTTACCATATAAAACTCCAATTCCTGTAGGACCACACATCTTATGTCCTGAGAATGATAGGAAATCACAATCAAGCTCCTGTACATCAATCTTCATATGAGGAACTGCCTGTGCACCATCAACTGATACAATAATTCCTCTTTCATGGCAGATCTTTATTATTTCCTTTATTGGAGTAATATATCCCATAACATTTGAAACATATGTTAGGGCTACAAGCTTTGTTTTATCAGTTAAAACCTTCTTGAAGTTCTCAACTGTAATTCTTCCTTCCTCGTTAAGTGGTACATACTTTAAGGTTGCACCCTTAACCTTACATACATTAAACCAAGGCATATGTGATGAATGATGCTCAAGCTCTGAGGTAATTACCTCATCACCCTTGTTAATATATTTCATACCATATGACATAGCTACAAGATTTAATGAAGCTGAGGCTCCACGAGTAAATACTATTTCCTCTTCACGCTTAGCGTTTAGGAAATGCTGAATCTTAGCTCTTGCACCCTCATATAGGTCTGTTGCCTGATATGATAGGTCATATACACCTCTATGTACATTAACTCCAAGGTTTTCATAATAGCTAGTTACGCTATCAATAACCTCCTGTGGCTTTAATGATGAGGCTGCGCTATCAAGATAGCTAAGCTTTGGATTTTTATTAAGCACTGGGAAATGTGCTCTAATAGCATTAATATCAAGCATTACTCTGCCTCCTCTAATAATGACTTTATTGCCATATCTGCTTCAGCCTTTTTAGCTTCATCAGCTATATTAGCCAAGAATGGGGCAATTAATCCATTAAGGATAAGCATGAATGCATCCTTCTTTGAAATACCACGGCTCATTAAATAGAATAATTGCTCCTCGCTCATCTTTCCAATTGATGCTCCATGATAAGCACTAACATTATAGTTATCGATTAATAGTATAGGACGCTCAGTGATCTTGGCATTCTCACCGATAACAATACCCTTAGATAATTGGCGACAGTCATTTATCTCCATATCCTTTTGTACTGCTCCTGTTGTATCAAATAGGATTTCTGCGTTTTCAATTGCAACTCCTATATTGTATACCTTTGATACACCATTGTGGGCATTGTGGTTAGTAGTAGTTTTTACAATTTGATTTCCACCACTTATAATTGCAAGATTTTCAACATCATATCTTGCATAGTCCCCATCAAGGTCTACTACAGTGTTATCTGTTAATACGCTAAGGTTTACTGTATTCATCTTAACCTCAGCATTCTTATTTAAAACGAAATGTCTTTTAACATTTGATGTACTTACATTTAATACATCATACTTAGCATTTCCGTATTTAGCTACATTTAAGTTTACTTGGGAATTTAAGATATCATACTCAAGTATTTGAACATGAGTATTCTCTTTAATATTTATTGTGTAATTAGAATTCTTATCCTTAATTACAACTACTTCATTATCTTTAGGATTAAGAATTAGATTTTGCATTACTTCTTGTTTGGAGCAAATGCACAATTCTCAAGCATAACATGTGTCTTTTGCTCTTCCTTCTTTTCAATTTCAATTCCTAATTCCTTTTTAACCCAATCGTAACCTTCATTATCAATCTTAGTGATTAGCTCATTTCCACCATTCTTAACAATTCTTCCGTTAATCATTACGTGTACATGAGTTGGCTTAATGTAATCTAGTAGTCTCTTATAGTGAGTGATTAAAAGTACTCCCATATTTTCTCCTACCATGCTATATACATTTTCTCCAACGATTCTTAACGCATCAACGTCAAGTCCTGAATCTATTTCATCTAGTAAGGCAAATGATGGCTTTAGCATCTTAAGCTGTAATACCTCATTACGCTTCTTTTCTCCTCCACTAAATCCTTCATTTAAGAATCTATGTGCAAGCCCCTCTGGCATTGATAGGTCCTCACAGGCCTTATCATATTCCTTAATGAACTTGAATAATGATACATCCTTACCTGTTGTAGCCTTCATTGCAGCTCTTACAAAATCACTATTTGTAACTCCTGGTACCTCAGCTGGATTTTGATATGCAAGGAATAATCCTAGTCTTGCTCTTTCATCAACTGTTAAATCATTGATGCACTTTCCATCAACTAAAATCTCTCCTGCAGTAATAATATACTTAGGGTTTCCCATAATAGTATTAACAAGTGTTGACTTACCAGTACCGTTAGGTCCCATGATAGTATGTACCTCACCTGTGTTCATAGTTAGGCTAAATCCCTTTAATATTTCCATACCTGTATCGGCAGTCTTAGTATATAAGTTCTTTATCTCAATAGTATGTGCCATCTTACCACTCCTGTTATTATAAATTATCTTCCTTAAATAATACTTACGTATTATACATTGAAAATTTGGCTAATGTCAATTAAAACACTCATTTATTAATACGAAATAAGGGAGATTGCCGAACAATCTCCCAAATTTGTAAAAAGCTATACGTATTTTATTACCAAATTGCCTCAACAAATGACACATAAGGCTCTTCTTTAATGATATTTACAAGGTCCTCCATTCTAAGACCTGTCTTACCACAGTGAATTGATAGGCTATATACAGAAAGACCTGTATCAGCATAGGCACTATCATAATTAATTCCCTTAATTACAAGCCCCTTTTCTCTAAGAAGGGTAATTAAGGTCTTTAAATCAGGTCTTGATTGTAGCTCTACATGTAGATCTACCTCCTTAGTCCTGTTATCAATTAAATGCTCAATATATGGCATTATTGTAAGTGTTAGCATTACAACTACAAATGATATTAAGGCTATTGAATAGCAAGATGATCCTACAGCAATTCCTGTTGCGCATGTTACCCACATTGATGCGGCTGTAGTAATTCCTCTTACCTGTGAGCGTGTTGTAACATATATTACTCCTGCTCCTAAGAATCCAACTCCTGTAATAATACCTGCAGCAAGTCTTACTCCATCTGATGTCTCTGATAATATACCATTTACCATCATACACATTGCACTACCTAGACAGACTAGAATATAGGTTCTAAATCCTGCTGGATGTCTTCTATATGATCTTTCAAATCCTATTAGACCTCCAAGAAGTGTTGCAAGTACAATTCTTAAAATTATACTATATATCCCTGTTGTTTCATATGACCACTCACCAAGTGCCTTTGCAAGTGGATCAATTGCCTCTAAAAACATATCTATCCCTCATTTCTATAACTATATTATACACTAAAAGCGTAAAAAAAGGACCTACCATTTAATGGTAAGTCCTAGTTTATTATTACTTAGTGTAATGAGGATCGTTTAGTAAATCCATGTAGTGTGCAAAACGATGTTGTGCATCTTCCTTATTGAAGTCTAGTAAAGCTTGTGCCTTTGCAGGGTTAACCTTTACTAATTGAGAGTAACGTCCCTCGTTCATTAGGAAGTCATGGTACTTCTCCCACTTTGGCTCCTTAGCAGAATCTAATTGGAATGGATTCTTTCCTTCCTTAGCTAGATCTGGGTTGTATCTGAATGTTGGGAAGTATCCACACTCAGTAGCCATCTTAGCCTCCATTTGTGACATGTATAGTCCAGACTTAATGTTGTGGGCGATACATGGAGCATAACAGATAACGATTGATGGTCCCTTATAAGCCTCTGCTTCCTTTAATGCCTTGATTACTTGGTTTTGGTTAGCTCCGTGGCAAACTGTTGCAACATATACATGTCCATAAGACATTGCAATTGAAGCTAAATCCTTCTTCTTAGCACGCTTTCCAGATGCAGTAAACTTAGCAATAGATCCTGTTCTTGAAGACTTAGAAGATTGTCCTCCAGTATTAGAGTAAACCTCAGTGTCAACAACTAGGATATTAACATCCTCGTTATTAGCGATAACATGGTCTAATCCACCGTATCCGATGTCATAAGCCCATCCGTCTCCTCCGATGATCCATTGAGAAATCTTAATAATATATTGCTTTAGATCAATGATGTCCTTAGCATATTGTGCGTTGTCATTCTCGAATGCAGCAACGATCTTTGGCTCTAATTCCTTAGTCTTAGCTCCATCAGCACGGTTCTCAATCCACTCGTTACATAGAGCCTTTTGCTCCTCTGTCATCTTGTCTAGGTTAAGAGCCATAACATTTTGTAATCTATCACGCATTGTCTCGATAGCAACTCTCATTCCGAATCCGAACTCAGCGTTGTCCTCGAATAATGAGTTAGCCCAAGCTGGTCCTCTTCCATCAGCATCAGTAGTATATGGTGAAGATGGGAATGATCCTGAATAAATTGATGAACATCCTGTAGCGTTAGCAACCATCATTCTGTCTCCGAATAATGTAGCTACAGCCTTAACATATGGAGTCTCTCCACATCCACCACAAGCTCCTGAGAACTCGAATAATGGCTTAGAGAATTGAACATCCTTAGCTGTATTAATTCCAGCAAGGTCTCTCTTATATGTTACATGGTTATAGAAGTAATCGCATACCTCTGGCTCGCGTCTTGCTTGAGCAACTGCGATTGGATGTGGTTTAAGTGCCTTAGCAGTAACCATCTCTCCTGTCTTCTTGTCTTGTACCTTGTTCTTTGGATTTCCAGGACAAACAGTAATACATACTCCACATCCTGTACAATCTAGAGGTGATACAACGATAGTGAACTTATATCCCTTGAACTTAGGTCCTACAGCATCTAATAATGGATATGGTTGATCAGTTCCGTCAACATTTAATGCAGGAACTGCCTTAGCCTCTTCCTCAGATACTAGGAATGGACGAATTGCAGCATGTGGACATGCGAATGCACATTGGTTACATTGGATACAGTTCTCAGCTTGCCATAATGGTGTATGAGTAGCTGTTCCTCTCTTCTCCCATGCAGCTGTTCCAGCTGGCATATGTCCGTCTCTTAAGTCCTTGAATGCAGATACTGGAAGTGAATCTCCCTTAATTGCGTTCATAACATCAGCAATGTTACGTACGAACTCAGGTCTATTCATATCAACTACCTTAACATCATCAGTTAAGTTAGCCCACTCTGGCTTAACAGCAACCTCAACTAGAAGATCTCCTCCTAGATCAATTGCCTTATGGTTTTGGTCAACTAGCTCTTGTCCCTTACGAGCATAAGTCTTAGTTGCGAACTCCTTCATATGAACCTTAGCTTCCTCAAAGTCCATAATGTTTTGGTTAAGCTTGAAGAATGCTGATTGAATTACAGTATTAACTCCCTTACCACCGCTAAATCCACAGTCCTTAGCTGCTTGGTAAGCATTGATAATATAGAACTTAGCCTTCTTCTCAGCAAGTAATCTCTTGTACTTGTTTGGTAATAATTGCTCAACGTTCTCAGCAGGAACAGAAGTATTTAATAAGAATGTTCCTCCGTTTCTTAATCCGTCGATCATATCAAACTTCTTTAGGTAAGCATCAGTTGAACATGCTACGAAGTGAGGTGTATTTACAAGGTAAGTTGAACGAATTGGCTTCTTTCCAAAACGTAGGTGTAATCTTGTAGATCCTCCAGACTTCTTTGAGTCATATGCAGCATATGATTGTGCATATAGATCAGTGTAGTCTCCAACGATCTTAGAAATATTCTTACAAGCTCCAACGATACCGTCTCCTCCAAGTCCAAAGAATAGTAATTCTGTTGTTCCCTTGTCAGCAGTATCAATGTGCTTCTTAATGTCAAGTGATGAGTTATTAACATCATCAATGATACCTACAGTGAAGTGATCCTTTGGAGTCTTCTTCTTTAGGTTATCATATACAGCATTAATCATATCTGGTGTTACATCCTTTGAAGAAAGTCCATAACGTCCTCCAACGATTAATGGTTGGTTAGGTCTTCCATAGAATGCAGATTGGATGTCAAGATATAATGGCTCTCCAAGTGCTCCTGGCTCTACTGAACGGTCAAGAACTGCGATACGCTCAACAGTCTCTGGTAAAACCTTAAACATATACTTAGTTGAGAATGGACGGTATAGATGAACCTCTAATAATCCGACCTTCTTATGCTTCTTTGTTAAGAAATCAACTACTTCCTCAGCAGCTTGGCATGCTGATCCCATACAAACGATAACATCAGTTGCATCCTCTGCTCCATAGTAAACAAATGGTGCATAGTTACGTCCTGTAGCCTTTGAAATCTTCTTCATGTACTTAGCAACGATATCAGGTACTGCCTTATAGTAAGAGTTTTGAAGCTCTCTTGTTTGGAAGTAAACGTCATCGTTTTGTGCAGTTCCACGAGTCTTAGGATGTGCAGGGTTTAATGCGTTCTCTCTGAAGTTCTTTAAAGCGTCCTTGTCTAATAGCTTAGCTAAAACCTTAGTATCAATTGGCTCTACTGTATTAACCTCATGAGATGTTCTGAATCCATCAAAGAAGTGTAGGAATGGAACTGAAGCCTCAATTGCACTTAAGTGTGCAACTCCAGCTAAATCCATAACCTCTTGTACAGAGTTTGAACAAAGCATAGCAAATCCAGTTTGACGTGTTGCCATAACGTCTTGGTGGTCACCGAAGATTGATAATGATTGAGAAGCTAGTGCACGTGCAGCTACGTGAATAACTCCTGGTAATTGCTCTCCAGCGATCTTATACATATTAGGAATCTTTAATAGTAAACCTTGAGATGCAGTAAATGTAGTTGTTAAAGCTCCAGCCTCTAGTGAACCGTGAACAGTTCCAGCAGCTCCAGCCTCTGACTCCATTTCAACAACCTTTACAGGCATACCAAATAGATTCTTCTTTCCTTGTGAAGCCCATTCGTCGATATATTCAGCCATAGGTGTAGATGGTGTGATTGGGTAAATACCAGCTACTTCAGTAAAATTATATGCAGCATATGCAGCAGCGTAATTTCCATCAATGGCCATTCTTTTTACATTCTTGCTCATAATTGATCCTCCTATCATCACAATAATGTCATATATGATTATACTATTTTTTAAAAAATATTCAATATTTTGTTAAAAAAATGAATTATTGCACAAAAGCAATTTTTTGCTTATTTTGTTCTAATTTTTGCACAATATTTTAGAATTATCTAAATTTAAAATTAAATAATGTCGTTATTTTCTAATTCTATTCGGTAACGATATTTATGAATAAATGGTAAATTTATCAATTTTTTAAAAATTTCGATAAAAATTAGTGCAACTCCTAATGGTAATAAAATTTGATAACTATGGGTTGTCTCTAATGCAAGGACATAAGAGGTTATTGGTATGTTTGCGGCGCACCCTAGGCAGCAAAACATTCCAACTACCTTTATAGTTTCCTCATATTCTACTATTGTAGGATCTCTTTTTTCAACAATACGTACAATTAAATCTCCCATTAAAGCACCTAAGGCTAATAATGGCAATACAGACCCTCCTGAGATATTGGCATTTTCAGATATAAGCATAAAAGTAAATCTTACAATCATTATTACAAAGATCACTAAAAGTCCCTTATCTAGGATAGATGTTTCTATTAGTGCATCTCCATTACCTGTAACAAGAGGATAGAATCTTTTTAAAAGATAGAATCCTAACGCTAGTATCGGCGTTACATAAAGCATTATCATACTTCCTCTAAGCCTTGAAGCCTTAGAGTGCATATACTCATAGAACTCTCCTATACCAAAGGAGAATATCGCAATATAGATTACTGTATAAAACCTTCTTGCTGGAACATTTACTATATTCATAGAATAAAACATTCCTCTTTCCCAAATGAAGCTTTGAATAATGAAGGTTGTGAGATATGCGAAGGCTATCATTACAAAGCCCTTTAATAAAAACCATTTATTAATTCTTTGCTTATGCTCCTCAAGAAGATGTAAAAATCCTGACACAGGCGCTATAAAAGCTGATGCAAATCCACTACTTCCTCCAGCCATGATAATATCTCTATCATATTTTCTAAGGCCCTTATTTCCGATTTTTGCAACAGATGCTCCAATAGTTACAGCAGGTGCCTCAGTACCTAGTGTAAATCCAAAGAAAAAGGCTATAAAGGAATTAACCATAGTAAATATTAAAAGCCTATAGGGATTAAAGTCATTATTACCATAGTAATACTGAGTTAGAATATCAATTCCATTTCCTATATATCCCTTAACCTTATGGTTAATAATGGTTGCGGACGCTCCAAGTACTACTACAAATATAGCTGATATAATTAAGGATAGATTACTATAATCAATTAAATAGTTTGAAAGCTTTATAACCTTTGAGGCTATATATATAAATATAGTTACCATAATACCTACAGCAATTCCTGTTAGGGGAACCTGTATACAGGTAATAGCCTTATCCTTTTTTGTCATTCTCTTCTTTTCTAAAGAGCTTACTAAATTAATATTATTCACAATATAACCTCCTTCCTTAAAAAGTACAAAAAGGGAGCTTCAACCGAAGCCCCCTTGCTATTAAAAATTATTGTGCATCCTTTTGATGTGCATCGAACTTCTTACGCTCAGCAGTATCAAGAATCTTCTTACGAAGTCTGATGTTGTTAGGTGTTACCTCAACAAGCTCATCATCATTAATGTATTCAATACAAGCCTCTAAAGACATCTTCTTTGGCTTCTTTAATACAACAGTTTGATCCTTGTTAGATGAACGAGTATTTGTTTGCTGCTTTGCCTTAACAACGTTAACAGCAATATCCTGCTCACGGTTGGTTTCTCCAACAATCATACCCTCGTATATTTGCTCACCTGGTTCAACGAACATAACTCCTCTATCCTCTAGTGCTCCTAAAGAATATGCAGTTGATTGTCCATCTGCCATAGAAACCATAACATGAGTAGTTCTCGCTCCTACATTTACAGCCTCCATTGGTCTATAGTCAAGGAATGTATGAGAAATCATACCATATCCCTTAGTAACTGTCATAAATACTGTATTGAATCCGATTAATCCTCTAGATGGCATAACGTATGTAACTCTTGATTGAGTTTCAGTATTTGTCATGTTCTCCATAGTACCCTTACGGTTACCAAGAATCTCAATAACAGATCCGATTGCGTCAGCTGGAGCATCGATTACTACGTACTCATAAGGCTCCATCTTAACTCCGTTCTCCTCCTTGATAATAGCTCTTGGACGAGAAACCTGGAATTCATATCCCTCACGACGCATATTTTCAATTAATATTCCTAAATGAAGCTCTCCACGTCCTGAAACGATCCACTCCTCAGCTGTACCAATACGCTCAACCTTAAGTGCAACGTCACGCTCAGTTTCCTTCATTAGTCTATCTTCAATCTTAGATGCAGTAACAAGCTTTCCATCCTTACCACAGAATGGTGAAGTGTTTGTACCAAATGTCATCTGAACTGTAGGCTCAGTGATAGCTATTGGTGGTAAAGCCTCTTCCTTTCCTGGCTCACAGAATGTTTCACCAACTGAAACGTCAGCAAGTCCAGAAACTGCACAAATATCTCCAGCCTCTACATGGTCAGTCTCAATCTTATCAAGACCCATAAATGTAAATAGCTTTTGAACTCTAAATGATTCAATCTTTCCATCAAGACGAACTGCAGAGCACATTTGTCCTGCCTTAATTTGTCCTCTTGTAACTCTTCCTACTCCCATACGTCCAACGAAATCGTTATAGTCGATTAGAGCTGGTTGTAATTGAAGTGGTGCATCAACATTGTGTGAAGCTGGCTCAATTTCCTTAACGATTAAGTCAAGAACTGGCTCCATACCTGTTGTTTGTGTCTCTAAATCAGATGAAAGTGATGAAGTGTTATTAACTGCTGATGTATAAGCAATTGGGAACTCTAGCTGATCCTCATCTGCTCCAAGGTCAATTAATAGCTCTAAAACCTCATCTATAACCTCTAGTGGTCTAGCACTAGGCTTATCTACCTTATTAATAACAACGATTGGCTTTAAATGAGCCTCTAGAGCCTTCTTTAAAACGAATCTTGTTTGAGGCATAGTACCCTCATATGCATCAACGACAAGAATAACTCCGTCAACCATATGCATGATTCTCTCTACCTCTCCTCCAAAGTCAGCATGACCTGGAGTATCAAGAATATTAATCTTTGTATCCTTATAGTGAATAGCAGTTACCTTTGCTAAAATGGTAATTCCTCTTTCACGCTCAATATCGTTAGCATCCATAACACGCTCAGCAACAACCTGGTTGTCTCTAAATGTATGAGCTGTTTGTAATAGCTTATCTACTAATGTAGTTTTTCCGTGGTCTACGTGGGCAATAATTGCGACGTTTCTTACTTCCATAGGTATAATACCTCATCTTTCATAATATAAATCAACACAAAAATTATAACACAACAGCACGTGTTGTTTTATATGAAAACGTTATATTACTTACGATGATTCTTTACAACAACACCTAGGCAGTAAACCATATCTGATTCACCCATTTCCTTGAACTTCTTAATTTGTGTTAAATACTTTAATGCATAAGGAGTATCCTTAGTGCAAGCATTAATAAGCTTATCTAGTCCAGCATTAAATAATGGATGAGTCATATCATGAATATTCTTGATTGCCTCAGCAAGTACTGGATTACTATCAGCTAGCTTATCAATTTGAGATAATCCCTTAGGCTCACGAAGCTTATTAGGAACTATAGTCTTATCATTTATACTATCGTATGATTGGATTAACTCACTAAGCTTAGTTAATTGATATCCTGTTGCATAGTTGATAATTTCCTTAATTTCCTTATCCTTTGGATCTAGGAATGTACGAAGTCTCATTAAGATTTCAACACGCCACATAAATCTTACGTCAGTCTTGGCCTGTGCTGGATACTTAGAAATGTATAAGCTACGAAGCTGAAGAATCTCTTCTCTAATTTCCTCATCAGCTTGAAGCTTGATAGCAATTCTCTTAATCTTAGCAAAGATCTCATCATTCTTATCATCCTTATATGAAACCACACGCTCTAAGAACTTGTTTGCTTCCTCATAGTATGAATCAATAAGTGAGTTTACAATTACCTCTCTCTTCTTAATTGTATCCTCGAAATAGATATGATATCTAAAGCTCTTTTTAGTAATATCATTCTTCTTTAATACACAGAATCCAACCTCATCATTTGCAAATATTCTGTTAACAGGATGTCCTACAACATCGTTACGAATATACTTTAGCTCACGTAATTGTCTATTCTGGTTAATATTAATATTATTCTTGTTTCTTGTAAGTAAAATATTTAAAGAATATAATGCATCAATTGACACAAATAAAGTTTGTAATAATGCATAAACTCTAGATAAGCACTCACCTGCTGGAGCCTCTCCATCCTTACTCTTCTCAAAGTAAGCCATGATTTCATTATTAAGCTCTAAGGCATTAATTGATGCCTTATACTGTGCATGGTTCTCCTCACCCTGCTTAATCTTATTCTTTAATTGTGCTACAAGCTCTACATTGGTCTTAATCTTCTCCACTAGATTTGCCATAATAGTACCTCCTCTTTTTCACTAACTTCTTTTTTCCTCATACAAAAAATGTCAAAAAAGGCATTCATACAATTATTATACTATTTTCTTTTATAAAAATCAATTCTATAGAAATGAGGAGAAACAAAAAGACGTTACCCCCATGGATAACGCCTTTGTAATTACTTAATTGTATGAAGTTTTAATGTATCTGTTACTCCAACTCCAATTACTGAAGATGTAGTAATTACAACATTATCTCCACTCTTAACAAGTCCAGTTTCCTTAGCCTTCTCAACTGCATATAGGAATAACTCGTCTGTAGAAGTCTTCTTTTCTGCAGGTACTGGTACTACACCCCATGCAAGATTTAATTGACGGCAAGCCTTAGGATCTACTGTAATAGCGATGATAGGGCACTCAGGTCTATATGCTGAAATAATTTCAGCAGTCTTTCCATGCATAGTTACACAAATGATTGCCTTAGCATTTGTTTGGAATGATGCAAGTACTGCAGCATTAGCAAGAACTGATAGCTCATCCTGTCCTAATGAAATATGATTCTTAGTGAATCTATTCATATAGTTGATATCCTCTTCTGCATATCTATCGATATCACTCATAGCTGTAATAGCCTCAATTGGGTACTTACCAGCAGCAGTCTCTCCAGATAGCATTGTACATGATGTTGAATCATATACAGCGTTAGCAACGTCTGATACCTCAGCACGTGTTGGTCTTGGGTTTTGAGTCATAGAGTCTAGCATTTGAGTAGCTGTAACAACCATCTTACCCTTGCGGTAGCATCTATTAATCATATCCTTTTGGATTGAAGGAAGCTTCTTATATGCAACCTCTACTCCAAGGTCTCCACGGGCAACCATGATTCCATCTGATTCATCAATGATATCATCCATATTTGAAACACCCTCAGTGTTTTCAATCTTAGAGATAATTTTAATATTATCTCCACCGTGCTCATGAAGTAAAGCCTTTAAATCAAGAACATCCTGACGACGTCTTACAAATGATGCGGCAATATAATCTACATTATTCTCACATCCAAAGATAATATCCTCCTTATCTACCTTTGATAGATATGGCATATTAACAATAACATCTGGAATGTTAATTGACTTATGATTAGAAATACTTCCACTATTTAATACCTTAGTAACAAGTACTCTATCCTCAATTGCAATAACTGTTAGCTGAATCTTTCCATCATCAACTAAAATCTTATTTCCAACCTTTACATAGTCAGCAAGGTTTGGATATGTAAGTCCACAAATCTTACTATTTCCTAATAGGTTAGGATCTGGTGATAGTCTAAACTCATCACCCTCATTAAGTAAAATCTTATCTCCCTCAAAATTACGAACTCTAATTTCTGGTCCCTTTGTATCTAATAGGACAGGAACATTAGTTCCTAGTTCCTTATTTAATTTATGAATTAAATCAATCTTAGCCTTCTTTTCATCGTATGTACCATGTGAGAAGTTTAGTCTTGCACAATCAAGACCAGCCTGTATAGCCTTCTTTAATACATCATATGAATCTGATGCAGGTCCTAGTGTACATATAATTTTAGTTTTTCTCATAAAATCACTCCTATTCTATATACCTATATTATACCATTTCTACATTGAAATCTTAATAGTCAATTGAACTTTAATAGTCCGATTTGAAGAAAAAACAAAAAAGAGGTATTTCTACCTCTTTGTATTTTAAGAATGGTGCCGACAAAAGGAATCGAACCCTCAACCTACTGATTACAAGTCAGTTGCTCTGCCAATTGAGCTATGTCGGCAAATGGTGGAGGTTAACGGGCTCGAACCGCTGACCCTCTGCTTGTAAGGCAGATGCTCTCCCAACTGAGCTAAACCTCCAAAAACTGGCGCACCCAGAAGGACTCGAACCCTCAACCTTTTGATCCGTAGTCAAACGATCTATCCAATTGATCTATGAGTGCATAGTATATATTTAATTTGCTATTAAAATAAGTGGCGGTCCGGACGAGACTCGAACTCGCGACCTCCTGCGTGACAGGCAGGCATTCTAACCAACTGAACTACCGGACCATCTTATTCAACAGCCTCTTTATTATAACATAACGCATTTTTATATGCAAGATAAAATTTAAAAAAGAAAAGGCTACATTTTTCAATGTAGCCTAAATCTCTATTTTTTATTCTTCTTCAGGTGTAGTTTCCTCAAACTCTGCCTTCTCAGCCCATGACTTAATTGAAGCGATTGTAGACTTTACCTGATCCTTAGATTGGTAAAGCTCTCCTGCAACTACAAGTCTACGCTTTAGGTAAAGCTTGAATTGGAAGTTTCCATTCTTATCCTTAACGATTTGCCATTCACCATTGTAAACAGCATCCTTAAATCTTTCATATGCATCCTTTGCTGCATTAGCAGAAGCATAATCCTGAGATGTAACAATCTTAACTCCGTTAGAAGCCTTTAATACATAGATGAATCCATGATCATCTTGCTCGATTGTGTACTCTCCACCTTCCTTAATCTCAAACTCAACATCAGCAATTTCTACATCAGTTGCGTTCTTATCAACAGCATCCTCATCAAAGATGATATTTTCAGTTAATGCGAACTTCTTAAATGACTCAGAAGCTCTAATTGCAGCATCCTTAGTCTTATAAGATGCAGATTGTGCAAGAATTCTGTTTTGCTTTGATGCTAATACGAAGAAATATAGGTCATGCTTATCAGCATCAATCTTAACCTTACCAGTATTAACATTTCTCTTGATTGTATCAATACCTCTACGGCATCCAGCCTCAGTAGTATATCCCTCAGATACGATTAATGATTGTCCATTTGAAGCAATTAGCTTAAATCTAAATGCTCCAGTTGCATCCTCAGTAATAACATACTTTCCAGCATATCTTCCTGTCTTAGCATTAGGTGTTACCTCAGCTTGCTCAGCTGCAAGTAATGCCTCATCAACCTTTCTTCCTGACTTCTTTTCTTCAGCAGGAGCTTCCTCTTCAGGCTCAGTCTCTTCCTCAGTTTCTTCTTCAGCCTCAGTCTCTTCCTCGGCCTCTTCCTCCTCAGCAGGTTCCTCATCTTCAGCTTCAGCCTCTTCCTCAGCTGGCTCTTCTGTATCTTCCTCTTCAGCAGGTGCTTCCTCTTCGTCCTCAGACTCTTCCTCGTCCTCTACCTCATTAGCAAATACGATATCATCATCTGACTCTTCTTCAGCTTCCTCTTCAACAGGTGCTTCATCTTCAGCCTCAGTCTCTTCCTCGGCCTCTTCCTCCTCAGCAGGTTCCTCATCTTCAGCTTCAGTCTCTTCCTCAGCTTCTTCCTCCTCAGCAGGTTCCTCATCTTCAGCTTCAGTCTCTTCCTCAACTTCTTCCTCTTCAGCAGGAGCTTCCTCTTCAGCTTCCTCTTCAGCCTCAGTCTCTTCCTCAGCAGGTGCTTCCTCCTCTACAGGGGCTTCATCTTCAGTTTCCTCTTCGGCCTCATCCTCATCCTCTGACTCTTCCTCAGCAGGTGTTTCTTCTTCAGCAGGAGCTTCCTCAGCTTCTTCCTCAGACTCCTCTTCATCCTCTGATTCCTCTTCAGCAGGTGCCTCCTCTTCA
>JAILRQ010000007.1 GCA_024698125.1 Acholeplasmatales bacterium | reverse complement strand
TTATGATGAGAATACTGGTGTTGGAACATTCGTAAGAGTTCCTGAGCGTAGCGAGTTCTTAACTGACGTTAATGAGCAATTAATCGTCGAGTTCTACAACAGATAATATTAAAATTAAGACATCGAAAGATGTCTTTTTTTTATACTTCTTCTACTAAAAAAAGGCAAGCACTTCTATGGTGCTCGCCTTCTTTATATTTTATTATAAATCTAATACATTTACTCCATTTGAATCATCAAATGACTCAGCTATAATATCCTCTAATTCTATTTCTTCCTCTATAATAATTGGTTGTTCATATTTTTTCATATTATCATCCCCCTACATATTTGCATAGTCTACTGTATATTCAACTGTCTTAGATACATAAGTTCCATCAGTAAATGTAGCTTTAAATACAACTGTTATCACTCTATCATCATAGGTTGTATCATTAAAGTTATAAACTGATGTATAGAAATAAAGGGTATCTGTTGTGGCAGGGCATGCTGTACCAATTTCTGTTGCAAGTGTTGATGTGATTGTAAGAACTGTAGCATCCTTACTACTTCCACTTATAGAAATTGTAGCTGTAACTGATGATACATCTGATGTAGCTAAATTGGTTACACAAATTGAACCATAGAATCTTACTGCCTTAGTAGTATTATCAATGGTTGATGTACCTGTTGAAGTTCCACCTAAAGTTGTACAATCACCAGCTAAACCAAATTGATCACTACAATAATCATCTAGTGTAATAGTTATAGTTTTAGCTTCAATTTTGCTGTTAGATCCAGCTATTTGTATTACTAATACATAATCTACTCCCATAGATGTAGGATAGGCTAGATATTCATCATCTGTGAATACATCACCATTTGAAAATTCAATACTAGATGCTCCATCACTAAAATATCCATAAACACTACTATAAACTGTACAATAGCCACATTCTGTATCATTTGCAGTAATTGATATAGTTCCAAATGAGCTACTTGATGGTACAGGTATTAATAGCTGCGTTTCATTAGCTAGTGATAAATAGCCATTTGAAGATAAACTAGAGCTATTAGAGTTTAAGACACATAAATCTAATAGATAATCTCCTGCAGCTAAGCTTTGATCTACTGTCGCATTTGTAAAATCATAGGTCTTTGTTTTATTAGTTAGACTTACACTACATCCAGTATCTGATGCTGTATATGTAGAAGCATTTACATTAAGCTTTACTCCTAATAATATAAAGAGTAAAGATAATGACATTCCAGCAATGATTTTTTTTAATAATCTCATTTATATCCCTCCCATATCAATATTTAATAATACATTTTCTTGAAATATATCTTAATTATATAGTAATTTTTTAACTATTACAATTATTTAAGCCTATCTTTTATCGTCAATTAGAAAAAAGCATCCCACCAGGGGGATGCCTATTTTTATGAAAGTGATAAATAGAATAGATTTGCAGAATCTGCCTTAGTGATTGTATGTGATCCTGCCGCAATTGTAACAGTAATTACATAATAATCACTTTCTGCTGTACCTGTGTACTTTGTATCATCAACATTTATAGTAGAGTTTCCATTAACAACCATAGTTAATGTCATTTCTTCTGTTGTAGTAAATGTTATAGATGTAGATGTCTCCAGCTTAAGACATGTAGTATAAGTCTCTCCATTATAAGTTACACTACCCTTACTTGTTGATGTGCTACCAGTTACAGTAAAATCAGTTCCTGTATATGGGAATGTAAGAACAGCGCTAGCTGTAACAGCTGTAGTTGTATCATCTGTTGTTGTATCATCTGTTGTTGTATCTGAAGTATCACTTGTATCTGATGATGATGTAGTACCAAGTCCCATTATCTCTAATAGGTCAGTATTTGCATAGCTATCAAGTAAGCTTCTTAATCCTGGAATTACTGCATAATTAGTATCCTCAGTAGCGTTATCAAACTCCCACTTGATATCTCCACCTTGAACACGTCCTGCATAACTTGTTGTAGTCTTCATTGCATCCTCTGGAGTTTGAACATCATATGAATACATGATTGAAGAATTAGTATCAAAGTTAGAGTATGATGTTCCTCCTGCAACTGTTTTGTATGTAGAAGGTACCTCTTCATCTCTTGATGATGCTAGATATGCATCAAATGATGTAGCGTTAGCCGCATTATTACCTTGAGCAGCATTTGCGTATACTAGATTATCTGAGTAACCAGCCATACTATCCTCCCAAATGATAGTATTACCGAATGCCTTAATCATTCCTCCATTCTCACTTGAGAATGTTCCATCTCCCTTAGCATCAGTTCCTTGCTCTGATGATAGCATTGGGTTCTTACAGTTTCTGAAGTAATTGTTCTCAACAAATGCTGAAGATCCTGTAGTAACTCCTACACCATACTTAGCATTTCCATCAAAGTAGTTATTATAAATATGTACAGATGTTGATAATCTAATACGTGGGTGACGTGAGTCTGAGTGATCAAACCAGTTATGGTGGTATGATACATAATCTACATCTGGTGTACCAGACTTAGTATTTGAATGAAGTGTAGACTTTCCTGAATCATGATAATGGTTATAAGAAAGTGTTGCATAATATGTTCCCTTAATATCTAGAGAACCATCTCCCTTAGCATGGTCTCCTGAACCATTTGCTCCATAGAATAGGTCATTATCATGTACCCAAATATTATAGTTTCCACCATCTAGTGAAATATCATCGTCAATTAATGTCGCAACTCCTAGGTTTCTCATCTCTAGGTTAGTTACATTCTTAACTAGGAATCCAAATCCATGGATAAATGCATCATTTCCTACTCCTTCAATTGTCATATTGAAGATGTTTCCATCTGTCTTACCCTTAACCTGTAATCCTTCTCCTGATGAGCTTAATGAATCAATATCATTTTTTGTAATTTCTCCAATTACACGAATTGATAGAGGTCTAGACTCCTTACCCTTTGCATATGCATCAAGGATTGCTTGAAGTCCTGTATATACTGTATCACTTCCAGTATTTACTGAAAGCTGTACAGTCTTTGCATTTGATGCAGATACATATAAAACTCTAGCGTTATCCTTTAATGTACCATCAGTATTATATGCTCCTGATGCATCTCCTGTTGAATTGTATGAGTTTGCCTTAAACGCAAATCCTGATCTATCGTATGAAACTACTCCAACATTTGAAATAGTTGCTCCCTCTACTGTTTCATTATTTAAAACATAAGTAATCTTAATATCGTATACTCCAGCGCTAAGTCCAATAGCGTCTGCTCTAAACTTATAAGAATCTCCATCCTTATACTTTCTAATTAATTGCTCATCAATAGCCTTATATGTAGAGCTTACCTCATTTTGGTTAGCATCCTTAACCTTCTTAACTAAAACCTTATAATCAGTTGCTCCTGCTACTGGATTAAACTCTACATATGCACTCTCTTGATCTCCTGCATATGAAGATATAGTCATAGATGTAGCTGAAACACTACCCTCAAGCTTCTCTAGCTCTGAGTTAGAGCTTGATGATCCACTTGTTGAACCACTAGTAGATGATCCGCTATTATCTGTTGATGTATCAGTTGATGTACTTCCACTATCACCAGATCCTGTATCACCTGTTTGTGTTGAACCTGTATCTGTAGATGCTCCTGTATCTGTTGATGTAGAACCTCCTGTAGATGTTCCTGTGTCTGTTGATGTAGAATCACCTGTTGTATCACCTGTTGATGCTTCACTACCTGTAGATGATGAGTCACCTGTGCTACTTCCACCATCTGCTGTAGATGTTCCTGTATCTGTTGATGTAGAACCTCCTGTAGATGCTCCTGTGTCTGTTGATGTAGAACCTCCTGTAGATGTTCCTGTGTCTGTTGATGTAGAACCTCCTGTAGATGTTCCTGTGTCTGTTGTTGTATCCTCTGCAACTGTTGTATCAGTGCTTGTACCACTTGTAGTACTAGATGATGTACCACATGATGCTAAACCAATTACTGCAGCAGCTAAAGCTACTGACATTCCTAATCTTTTAAATTTCATTTCTTTTTCCTCCATGCCTATTAGTAAACGCTTACATTTAACTCATTTATAAAAGCTAAGTGGTTGGCTTAGCTTTTATTCTGATCTTTATAACAAGCTGTAATTAAGTTTATTGGGGAAAATTAAAAAATTGTAACCTTTTTTAATATTCTAAAGAGAAAAGGACTTGTTATAAAAATCTAAATCGAGTTAAGTAAAAAGCACAGATTTTCATCTATGCTTTTATTTACTTACACCTTTATAACAAGTGCCTATTAGGTTTTATTGGTAAAAATTTAATTTTTTTTAAAATTCTTTTGTATAAATGTTTCCAGAGTTCTTAAAACTATACTTAAATGCAGTGTCTGTTTTACTAACATAGATATAGTCTCCGCCTCTACTCTTAAGCTTTCCTTGCATATAATATGTGCTACCTACAGCAAATGTTACCTGATTCATATTACTAGACGCAACATCTCCTGCTGGATTTAAAAGCTTTCTTAAATATACATCCTCTGTATTTCCTTCATCATCAAATGATTCCTCTACATCGATATATTTTACACGTTTATCATCAACATATGCCTCATAGATGAATTGATTAGAATCCGTATTAAACTCCTCATTAACAAGGAAGTAATCAGATGTATCCTCTGAGTAGTTAGTATATATCTTAGTACTATAGCTTGAGGCTCCATTCTTAATATCTCTTGATCCTGTAAACTCATAAACATTTTCAGCTACTACAATCTCGCCCTCAATGTTTGACTTTAGCTTATAATTAGTTTCACCCACATTTTCTTCCTTAGTTATAGTCTCATCAAAATAAATGTGATAGCAATTAGATTCCTGCTTTACACAAACATCATATTTACGATTATAGCTATTATTTCCATTTTCGATAAGAGTAGGCTGTGCTTGAGTTGTAAGACCTAGCATTTCCTCTAGATTATACATATATAGATCAACATCATTTACAAGAGATGCTTCCTCTTCTACAGTCATCGCCTTTGATGAGGAATCTCTTGTAACAGTATCATATGTAAAGTCTTCAAGAATAGTTGAGACATTTACAATATTATAATACTCTGTTGCTTGAGATCCTGAGATAAACTGTGTCATTGTTTCAACATCAGTAAACTCTGTTGTAGGATCTACTGCATCACTACTATTAGGTGCTGTAAGTGATCCTACAGCAAATCCAATTCCAACCATTACTGCAGCTGATGCAATTCCTATTAATGAATATGGTGCTAATCTTAGTCTTCTTCTTGGTGCCTTCTCCTGTGCAATAACAACCTTAGAAGTATCTACCTTAGATATAATAGATTTTGAATTATCGTTTATTTCCTGCTTAGAGGCAGCCTTAAGTAGCATGTTTTTAATATCCTTATTACTCATTTGAAGCACCTACCTTTCTCTTTAAGGCCTTCATAGCCTTATTATAAATCCATAATACTGTACCGAGTGGCTTATCAACTATTATGGCAATATCCTTAAACTTCAAATCATTTATTACATGAAGAACAACTATTTCTCTTGAGATATCATCTAAATCCTTTAATATATCTAGAACCTCTATCTCAGCATAATCATCCTTTTTAATATTATCAGGTATATATTCTAGTATTTCCTGATCATGTACTAGCTTCTTTTCCTTATTGTAATGGTTAATGGCAATGTTATGTGCCATCGTTGATAGATAGGCCTTAATGTTTGTCTTAGATTTATATTTATCTATATTTTCTAAGAACTTAACATAGGTATCCTGCATAAGATCATCTATCTCTGCCCTATCCTTTACTATAGAAGCTATTGCGAAGAAAACAGTCTTCTTAGTTTCATTATAAAATTCATCAAAGTTTGAATAATCACAAACTCTTAACTCGTCTATAATATCATCTAGACTCATTCTCCTCACACCCTTTAAACAATTAACCAACCCCAATTTATTGGTATTTTTAAAATAATTTTAGCATATATTTAAAAAAATATAAAGATTTTATGAGTGATATACGAAAAAGTGACATAGATTAGTATTATATAGTTTTATCTTCAAATACCTCTTTTTCTTCTACTATATTTTTATCTAAATCATATGTAAGAAGCCTTTTATATAGATTATCAATAAGGATTGCTCCAAGTGGAGCTGTAATTAAAATTGATAATACAGCTATTGATAGCACTACTCCTCCACATGATAATCCCATTGATAGAGCTATACCTCCAATAGAGGCTTGAACTGTAGCCTTTGGAAGATATGAGATTACAGCAAATAATCTTTCCCTCCAATTTAGGTCTGTTGCTATCAAGCATAAATATACTCCAGCTGACCTCATTATTAAGCCAATTATTAATATTAATATTCCATATAACAAATTACTTAGAGTAATGGTATCAAATGATATAGAGGCTCCTACTAGAACAAATAATAATATTTCAAATACCCTCCACATCATATTATAGCCATTAGATAAATCCAAAGCCTTATCTGGAGCCTTATATAATACTACTATTGCCATTACAAGAATTGATAATAAGGCCTGTGGATCTATTTTTGTATAAGCCTTGCATAGCTCCTCTAATCCTATTAAGGTAAAGGATACGGCAAGCATTACTATAACAGCTTCTACTGTCTTTGGTATTTTTCTTATTATAAATCCTAATAAAAATCCCATAAGAATACCTACTACAATACCAAGTATTATATTAACTGGTACAAGGCCTATACTTAAGGCGTCCATACTTCCCTTCTCTACAATTCCAAGGAAAGCGTAGAATACTACTATTACATATACATCATCACATGATGAGCCTGCAAGTACTAGCTTAGGTGCCCCTTTATTAATACCATATCCACTATCACTTATCTTAATCATTCTAGGTGATACTACTGCAGGAGACACTGCAGCTAAAACTGAACCTAAAAGGAAGCCTTCAAATATTGTAAGGTCTAATAGTAAATAGCTTAATACTCCTACAGTTATTATTTCAATAGTTGCAGGGACAAAGCACATAAGTATTGCAGGCCTTCCTACCCTTTTTAGGGTTTTTATATCAAGGTTTAAGCCTGACCTTGTTAAAACTATTACTAAAGCTATTTGTCTTAGGCTTGAGCTTAGGGAGTCTGATATTTGAAAGAACTCTACTCCCATCTCATTTAAAATAGGTCCTATAAGAATTCCTATAAGAATCATTCCACATAGCCCTGGTATTTTTATTTTATTTAATAATAGCCCTGCTATAAATCCTAAAAGGAGGATTACTCCTAGGTTAAATACAAGGCTAATTGATATTTGTAGCATAAAAATCATATCCTTTCTAGTAAAAAAAGCCGACAACACCCACATGTGTAGATGTCATCAGCTTTTTACGGCGGTTTAAGTATTTCTACTTTGGGAGATCGTCATTCCCATTAATTATTATTTGTATTGTCCTCTTGGTCTAATGTATTAAGATTAGTATCCTCATTTAAAGTATTATCCTCTACATTAGAGCTATCAGTAGCTGTAGCCTCTTCTTCTGAAGAAATCTTTAAAGCCTCTGCCTTAGCCTTCTTCTTAGACTCATATGCAGTAGATAGGAATGCACATCCTACTCCACCAAGGATAAATAATACACCAACTAGGATACTTGCCCACATTGGAAGATCCTCTTTAATCATCCAATATGAATAAATGATTCCTAAAATTATTCCATAAACGATTATAAGTGTAAAGTAATGCTTGTTCCCTTTTATATCCTGTGTAGACATCATATATCACTACTCCCACTCAATTGTTGAAGGTGGTTTAGATGTACAGTCATAGACTATTCTATTAACACCTGGAACCTCATTTACAATTCTTGATGAAATCTTAGCTAGTACATCATATGGTATACGAGCCCAGTCAGCTGTCATTCCATCAATTGATGTAACGGCACGAATTGCGATTGCATCACAGTATGTTCTAAAATCTCCCATAACTCCTACTGATTGAATTCCTGGTAATACAGTGAAGTATTGCCAAATTTCCTTTTCAAGTCCAGCATTCTTGATTTCCTCACGAAGGATAGCATCACTATGTCTAACCTTCTCAAGCTTCTCCTCAGTGATATCACCGATGATACGGATAGCAAGTCCTGGTCCTGGGAATGGTTGTCTCCAAACGATGTCTGAAGGAATACCAAGCTCCTCACCAAGGGCTCTTACCTCATCCTTGAATAGCTTGTTAAGTGGCTCAATTAGCTTGAACTTCATATCCTTAGGAAGTCCACCTACATTATGGTGTGACTTAATTGTTTGAGCAGTCTTAGTTCCTGACTCAATAACGTCTGTATAAAGAGTTCCTTGAGCTAGGAAGTCAAACTCTCCAAGCTTCTTTGACTCCTCATCGAAGCAATATACGAACTCAGAACCAATAATCTTTCTCTTCTTCTCAGGCTCAGATACTCCTGCAAGCTTTGAAAGGAAGCGATCCTTTGCATCGATACGAATAATGTTCATACCAAACTTAGAATTAGGTCCTGTAAATGTCTCCATAACCTGCTCAGACTCTCCAGCACGAAGTAGTCCGTGGTCAATAAACATACATGTTAATTGGTTTCCGATGGCTCTATGGATTAGAGCTGCAGCTACTGCAGAATCTACTCCTCCAGAAAGTCCACAAAGAACCTTCTTATCACCAACAGTTGCCTGAATCTCCTTAACCTTCTCCTCAAGATATGAAGCCATAGTCCAATTAGCCTCAGCCTTACAAATCTTGAATACGAAGTTGTGAATAATATCATTTCCATAAACAGAGTTTCTTACCTCTGGGTGGAATTGTGCACAATATATCTTCTTTTCAGCATTATACATTGCAGCATTAATCTTATTCTCAGTAACAGCTGCAACCTTAAATCCATCAGGAATCTTTGCAACCTTATCTCCATGGCTCATCCATACATCCTGAGTCTTTGGAAGGTGGTCGAATAATAGGCAGTCATCAAGAACTGTGATAGGTGCTCTACCATATTCCTTAGTCTCACCTGGCTTAATTTCTCCACCGAAATCATTAGCACATAGCTGCATTCCGTAGCAAATACCAAAAATAGGTAATCCTAGCTTATAAATCTCCTTATCACATGAGAATGCATCAGCATCATAAACTGACTTAGGTCCTCCACTAAATACGATTCCCTTAACATTACCCATAGCCTTTATTTCTTTAGCTGTAATAGTGTTAGGTAGTAATGCAGAGTAAACTCCCATCTCACGGATACGACGAGCAATTAGCTGATTATATTGGCTTCCAAAATCTAATACTATAATCTTATCGTAATCCATTTTAAAGTCTCCTTTTCTACTTTGTATAGTTAGGTGCTTCAACTGTGATATCAACATCATGTGGATGAGACTCACGAAGTCCAGCATTAGTAATTCTTATGAACTTAGATGTCTTTTGTAGTGCTTCAATAGTCATAGCTCCACAATATCCCATACCTGACTTAATTCCACCACATAGCTGGTAAACTGTATCAGATAATTCACCCTTATAGGCTACTCTTCCTTCAATTCCTTCTGGAACAAGCTTCTTAGCCTTAGTTGCCTTGCTTTGGAAGTAACGATCAGCAGATCCTCTCTTCATTGCAGCAAGTGATCCCATTCCTTGGTAAACCTTATATCTTCTTCCTTGGAATACGATCTCATCTCCTGGAGCCTCCTTGCATCCTGCAAAAATAGAACCAAGCATAACTACATCTCCACCTGCAGCTAAAGCCTTGCAGATATCTCCAGAGTACTTAATTCCTCCGTCTGCAATAACTCCAACTCCTGGAGCGTACTTCTTAACAAACTCAGATACATCGTTTACTGCAGTAATTTGAGGTACTCCAACTCCTGCAACAACACGTGTAGTACAAATTGAACCAGGTCCAATTCCAACCTTAACAGCATCAGCTCCAGCATCAATAAGTGCTTGTGCAGCCTCTGGTGTTACGATATTTCCAGCAATTACCTGAAGCTCAGGGAATGCTTGCTTAATCTTCTTAACAGCAGTTAATACATTCTTAGAATGTCCATGTGCAGAGTCAACAGCGATAACATCAACACCAGCATTAACAAGTGCTGTAACACGGTCCATCATATCATCCCCGATACCAACTGCAGCTCCACATCTAAGTCTTCCCTTAGAATCCTTACATGCGTTTGGATAGTTTTGGTCATTATCGATATCACGAATAGTGATTAATCCCTTTAATACTCCTGCCTCATCAACAAGAGGAAGCTTCTCAATACGGTTAGTATATAAGATATCCTTAGCCTCATCAAGAGTAATTCCTTCCTTAGCAGTAACAAGCTTCTTACCCTTAGTCATAACGCTAGAAAGCTTAGTGTTATCTGGTGTAAGGTACTTTAAATCACGGTTAGTGATAAGTCCTACAAGCTTATTGTTATCATCAACGATAGGAAGTGATGAAATGTTATACTCAGTTAATACCTGAGCAGCATCAAGAGTTGTATTCTTAGCCTTTAATGTAACAGGCTTAGTAATAATTCCTGACTCATTTCTCTTAACCATCTCAACCTCATGAGCTTGAGACTCAATTGACATATTCTTATGAATAATTCCAATTCCTCCCTCACGAGCAAGGGCAATAGCAAGACCAGACTCTGTTACTGTATCCATTGCAGATGAGATAATAGGAATATTTAACTCAATATTCTTTGTAAGATGTGTCTTTAGTGTTACCTGAGATGGTAAAATCTCAGACTTTTGTGGGATTAATAGCACATCATCAAATGTTAATCCAACTCTAACTTCATCAAACTTAGACATTACTTTGTTTCCTCCAAAATTCCAACTCTATTGAAGATATAATCTACATTCTTGAAATAATACTCAAGAGTAAAGCAAGAATCAATTTCCTCGTCAGTTAAGTAAGTCTTAACCTCCTTAGACTCCTTTAATAAATCAATATAATTTAAATCCTCATTTAAAGCACGCATAGCGATAGGCTGAACCATATCATATGCAGCCTCTCTTACAAGTCCCTTAGAGATTAGGGCATACATTACTCTTTGAGCAAAGATAACTCCCTTAGTCTTGTAGATATTCTTCATCATTGTTTCAGGATATACTACAAGGTTCTCTAAAATTCCCATTAATCTATTAAGCATATAATCTAGAAGCTCAGTTGCATCTGGAAGAATAATACGCTCTGTACAAGAGTGTGAAATATCACGCTCATGCCATAATGCAACATTCTCATTGAATGCTACCATATATCCACGCATAACACGTGAGCATCCACAGATGTTCTCACTTGAAATTGGGTTTCTCTTATGTGGCATAGCACTAGATCCCTTTTGTCCTTGCTTAAATGCTTCCTCAACCTCATGTACCTCAGTACGTTGTAGGTTACGGATCTCTAAAGCCATTTGCTCGCATGTGTCAGCAATTACAGCAAGTGTAGACATGTAATATGCATGACGGTCACGTTGAATAACCTGTGTAGAGATGTTTGCACTATCAATTCCTAAATGCTCACATACATAATCCTGAATCTCAGGTGGTATATTAGCGAAGTTTCCAACAGCTCCTGAAAGCTTTCCAACCTC
>JAILRQ010000099.1 GCA_024698125.1 Acholeplasmatales bacterium | reverse complement strand
CTAGTAGCATTAGCTAGCTGTGGTGGAGATACTAATAGTAATACAGATAGTTCAACTGCAGATGATGAAACATCTGAAGATTCTACAGTAGTTGGCGGAGAAGCAATTACTGAAGCAAATGGATATGCTGAAGGAGCATATGCAATATTTACAGATACTGATTTTACAAGATCAGCTGTATCTTATAAGGTTAAGGGTGCAGATGATTCAACATATGTATCAGTAGATGATGAATTAATCAGAACTAAGACTGATACAACAGCCAGGGTTGATATTCTAGGGCTTAGTGAAGGTAATTATACAATAAAGGTTGATACAGCAGATGGTAAGTCTAGCTATGCTGATGTATCAGTTACTGCATATGATAGATCAGGATATGCTCACTTTAATGCAACTGAAGGTGTTGGAGCATATAACAATGATGGTACATTAAAGGATAATGCAGTGGTTGTTTATGTTAATGATGCAAATAAGAATACAGTTAAGGCAACAATTGCAGATACTGAGTATACAGGACTTAGTGCAATCATGCAGGCACAAGCAAACTCAGATAAGCCACTTGATATTCGTATCATTGGAACTATTAAGACTACTCAATGGAATTATATTGATACTGCAACTGTTTATGGTGTAGGAAATACTGATGCAAGAGTTGAAAAGCAAATAGAGCTATTTGATTCAGTTGAAGGATGGAATAATAACAGATTATATGAGGCAGATATTAAGGCTGCAGGCCTAAACTCAATGTCTAATGATGAAGCTCTTGGAATTACTGAGCTTAATGGTCTTACAAGCTTTATTTCTCGTAAGCAATCAAATGGTGTAACAACAGAATATGATTCATACTATAACGACCTTGATGTAAGATATGCTAATAATCTTACAGTAGAGGGAGTAGGAGAGTCTGCTGGATTATACCAATGGGGTTTTACATTTGCAAAATGTAATTCACTAGAGGTAAGAAATCTAACATTTGATGCATATACTGAGGATGCCATTGGTATTCAAGGTGGAGGAAATACTGATTTAGATTATAGTAATTACTGGATTCATAACTCAACATTTAATGTTGGAGTTAATAATTGGGATGTTACAGCTGAAAATGATAAGAAGGATGGAGATGGATCTACAGACTTCAAATTTGCACATAATCTTACAATTGATTATGTAAGATATAATGGAACACATAAGACATCTCTTGTGGGTCCAGGGGATACTGCATATCAGTATAACATTACATTCCATCATAATTACTATAATAACTGTGGATCTCGTATGCCATTATTAAGACAGGCTAATATCCACATGTATAATAACTATTATTATAGTGGTAACACATGCCAGGATTTAAGAGCTAACGCATTCGCATATTCAGAGTACAACTATTTTGAGGATTGTAAGAATGCTCAAATTATAAAGGTTACTGATACATATACAGGAACTGTAATTAAGTCTTATAATGATGTACATGATAACTCTACTAAGACTCAAGCAACAGTAGTAACAGAAAGAGATGCATCAGTTAATGGTGCATGTATGCCAGATGGAGCAACAAATTATAATAACTTCGATACAAATACTAATCTATTCTATTATGATTCAGTAAATAAAAAGTCTAATGTAACATATATGTCTTCAGCAGATCTTGCAAAGAGTGATTGTGTAGCTTATGCAGGAGCAGGAACACTATTTAATAGACTAAAGTAAAGCACAAAGAGATTGCCTATGGCAGTCTCTTTTTAACGTTTGTCTTCAACTTTAGCACAAATTAATATATACAATAGATATATAATCGATAATTTTTTAAGCAAAAATATTTACAAGAAAATATTTCCTATGATAAAATATTTTTGTTGAGAAATCACTCGAAAGGAAGTGGGACAATGGAGTCATTCCTATGTACATTAGTTAAGGTTAATGATAAGATTTATATCGATATTCCATTTAACGTATGGCATATAACAAATAAGAAGAGTAATACTCAATTCGCTAAGATAGTTATTTTATCTGATACTATTAACGTTTTAGATTTCGAGTGCAGACTAGCACCACGTGGAGAAGGAAAGTTCTATATTCCTATTGGTCCTAAGGCCTATGCGATTATTAAGGAATATAAGAAGCTATCTGTTGAGTTTGATTTAATTGATAAGCTACATTCAATTAATAACGATTCTCCATATTCAGTTGAAAATCCTATAAGAAGAAAGATTGAATATGTTTCACAGCCTACAAAGGGATACTGCATGCATGCGATTATTTCTATGCTTACAGGTGAATCTATTGAAGCTGTTTGTGAGCGTATGCAGGCACGTGCCTTCCAGGGTTCACTATCTAAGCTAATTGAAACACTAGATTACTATGGTATTGCCCATGGTAAGATTATTTATAAGTTTGATTCTCTTCCGCCTATTTGTATTTGCAATACAAGAATAGGAAGAAGAAATCATTACTGCTTATATTATCAAAAGAAGTTCTATGATCCAACATATGGAATTAAGAAGGACATTCCTATTGATGATATTATTTCATATATTGAGATTAATATGTAAATTACGGCACACAAAAGTGTGCTGTTTTTTTATTTTGTTGAAAATACAACTCTAATTTGTGATATAATCGATATATAAATTGGAAGTGAAAGTATGATTAGAGATTTATGGTCTAAGATCAAGGAAGCAGTCATATCAATTCTACCAGTTACTTTAATGATTATTTTGTTATCATTCACACCCCTTTATGATTTAAAGGGAAGTGAGCTTTTAACATTTATAATTAGCGCTATTGTTTTAATGCTTGGTATTGGATTATTCAGCTTAGGTGCTGATATTGCGATGCAGCCAATGGGAGAGACAGTTGGTTCAAGCCTTATTAAAACAAAGAAGCTACCTTTAATTATTGTTATTACATTAATACTAGGAATTTTAGTTACTGTCGCAGAACCAGATTTAACAGTAATTGCTAAGCAAATTGGTGTTGCTGTTAATACAAATCTAACTGTGGGACAATGGATGCTTATTATAACCATTGGTGTTGGAGTTGGAATATTCCTTGTACTAGCAATTTTAAAAATAATATTTAATAAGGATTTAACAATGCTATTAATGTTTGGATATTTGTTCCTTTTTGCAGTAACATGTATCCTACTTGTGCGTAAGCCAGAATACCTAGGTATGACATTCGACCTGGGAGGAGTTACAACAGGTCCATTATCAGGACCATTTATTATGGCAATGGGACTTGGAGTTGCGACTGTTATTGGAGGAAGAAATGCTAAGGAGAATTCCTTCGGACTTGTAGCACTATGCTCAGTAGGACCTATTATATTTGCAATCCTTTTAGTATCTGTTGTTAAGGGTGGAGAGCTTAGCAACTTACTATCAGGATATGGATATCACCTAGATTCTCATATAATTGAGAAGCTTGCTGAAAATGCAGGTACTGTATTACTATCAGTTATCTTAATATTTGGAGCTTTCCTATTATTAAATATATTATTTATAAAGCTTCCAAGAGTTAAAATTTTAAAGTTCTTAATTGGTATTTTATATACATTTGCAGGAGTTACATTATTCTTAACTGCAGCTGAGATTGGATTTTTACCTACAGGATATAAGATAGGTAGTCAGCTTGCGAATAAGGAAGCTGCACTTATTATATTTGGATTTGTAATTGGATTCGTTGTAGTTTTAGCCGAGCCTACACTACATGTTTTAACAAAACAGGTAGAGGAGGTTACAACTGGAGCTATAAAGAAGAAGACAATGCTTATTGCACTATGTATTGGTATTGGTATTGCAATTTGCTTATCAATGATAAAGATTGTATTTGGATTTAGTGTATTATGGTTCTTAATTCCAGGATACCTTGTATCATTTGCCTTATCATTCTTTGTACCAAAGCTTTATACAGGAGTTGCCTTTGATGCTGGAGCTGTTGCTTCAGGACCATTAACATCAACATTTATTGTACCAATGGCAATTGGAGTATGCTCAATTGTCTATGATACAAATGTTGATATTATAAGACAAGGATATGGTATAGTTGCAATGGTAGCTATGACACCACTTATTACAATCCAAATCCTTGGATTTAAATCAGTTATTCAAAAGCAGCTTACAGCTAAGCGTAGGCTTAAGGCTATTGAAAGCACTGAGCACGATGATCAAATCATCGAATTTATGTAGGAGGTTATAATATGGAAAATAATACAACTCCTAAAAAGAAAAGAGTATCTAAGGCGGTAGCAGAGGCACCAAAGAAAAAGGCTTCTAAGCAATCCCTAGAGGCTCCAGTAAAATTAAAAATACTTGTATCAATCATTGATCGTAAGAAGGTAGATTTCTATCTATCAGCTCTTGAGGGATATGAGGTTAATATGCAA
>JAILRQ010000048.1 GCA_024698125.1 Acholeplasmatales bacterium | reverse complement strand
ATACCATAAAAAGAGGCTAAAATATAGTTATTTATAGAGTTTTATAGAGTTTTATAAAATTATTCTTATTATTCTTCATTATTATATATTTTTTCTATTTTTTGAGAAAATTCATCTATTATCTCTTTTGTTTTAGCTTTTCTTTTGCCTTGTATCTTACTAGAAAATACTGTAACTATTTGAACTAAGTCTTCAACTAATTCTTGATTTTGATTTTTATCTATTTTATCTAATATTTCAATTTTGACATTATTTAGCTCTGCGAAATATTCAACAAGCTCAAATCCAAATCTTAATAATCTATCCTTATATAAAACTACTATTAAATCAACTTCCTTTCGATTAATTCTTTCTATTAGCTTTTTTAATCCTGGTTTTGTATAATTTATACCTGATCCTATATCAGTTATTATTTCATAATCAGTATATTTAGAATCTAAATATGTTTTTAGATTATTTACTTGTCTTTCTAAATCATCAAATTGTTTCTTTGATGATACTCTTGCATAACCTATAACATTTAGATTCTTTTTTGTTTTTCTTTCCTGTGTATATGAAAGTATTAAATCTTCGGAATAATACCTATATCCATTTGATTTTACATAGGATGGTTTAAGCTTACCTTCCTTATCCCAATTTCTTAATGTTTGAGCTGTAACTCCAAGTATTTCTGTAACTTTCTTTGATGAATAATATTTCATAATAAAAAAACTCCTAATTCTTGTAATATATTAATAATATATCATAAATTAGAAGTTTTATACAGTTTTATAGGTTTTATTATACTGTTTTAAAACCCTTTAGCTTTAAATATTTTTTATTAATAAGCTTTATTACCTCAAGAGGATTCTTTACTCTTGAAATACTAACCCTCTCTTTAGATTTTAATACAATTTCAATATTTGGTCTATAGATTGATACAAAAAGACCAGCTTTAGTAGTTAGATAATCAACTGCCTTAAAATCAATTGTAAGGTCTCCTACATAGATATGAAGATCATCTATGCTAAATCTTACATCTCTTGCACACACTCTTGATATAAGGAGTGTTAAGGATATTATAAGGATTACTGATGGAATCATTATAAGGGGTATTAAAATAGATGGCTTTGAGCTATGAAATAAAGCTATAACTATTATAATGGCTATAATAGATAATACTGTAAATATTGTAGGCATTACATATAAGCCCTTATCCTTTTTAAATTCCATATAATCCTCCTTTAATAATAAAGGCTCCATTACTGGAGCCATTTTTATTAGAATATTTTCTTAAGCTCAATAGTTTGAGTTCTATCTGGTCCTACAGAGAAGATTGCGATTTGTCCTCCTGTAATTTCCTCTATCTTTCTGATATAGTTCTTAGCGTTTTCTGGAAGCTCATCAAATGACTTAACATTTGTGATATCCTCATCCCATCCAGGAACTGTTTCATAAACTGGCTTGCACTTCTTGAAATCTGAAAGCTGAGCAGGAATGTAGTCGATAATTTCTCCATTTAGCTCATAAGCCTTACAAATCTTAATTTCCTTAATTCCAGTTAATACATCAAATAGCATTAGTGAGAAATTATCTACACCAGATACTCTAACTGCGTTCTTTAATACTACTGCATCAAGCCAACCAACTCTACGTGGTCTATGAGTAACTGTTCCATACTCATGTCCTCTTTCACGAATTGTATTTGCAAGCTCTCCATCAAGCTCTGTTGGGAAAGGTCCTTCTCCAACACGAGTTGTATAAGCCTTAGCAATTCCTAATACATTATCAATATACTTAGGAGCAATTCCTGTATTTAATGGTACTGAAGCTGCAGTAGGTGATGATGAAGTAACAAATGGATATGTACCATGGTCAAGGCATAGCATTACACCCTGTGCTCCTTCATATAATACCTTCTTACCCTCTTGGATTAGCTTATTAAGAAGTACTGATGTATCACAAATATGCTTCTTAAATCTTTCTCCTAGGGCTAAATACTCCTCATATAGAGGCTCAAACTCATATGTAGGAAGTCCATACATCTTAAGCTCCATGTTCTTTACAACAAGGGCGTCCTGTAATCTCTCCTTGAAATATTCCTTATCAAGAAGGTCTCCTACACGGATTCCAATTCTATTAGCCTTATCAGCGTAGCAAGGACCAATACCCTTCTTAGTAGTACCGATCTTCTTATCTCCCTTTAAAGACTCTGATGCACCATCAAGATCCATATGATATGGCATGATAACCTGTGCACGGTTTGAAATATATAATTGGTAGTCCTTAACTCCTCTTTCCTCAAGCCCCTCTAGCTCAGCTAGGGCTGCCTTTGGATTAAAAACTACACCATTCGCAATAACGTTAACGATGTGAGGGGTAAAAATTCCTGAAGGAATTGATTGTAGCGCAAACTTCTTACCATCGAAATTGATAGTATGTCCTGCGTTATTTCCACCTTGGTAACGAACTACAACATCTGCTCTTTGAGCTAGGAAGTCTGTAATCTTACCCTTACCTTCGTCTCCCCACTGAGTACCAACAATAACTAAATTATTTTTCAAGTTCCTCACTCCTTAATTTAAATCAACAATAAGTATTATACTATAAAACTTTAGTTTTTGATATAAGATTTTGTATTTTTTAATTATTAATAATTGAGTCTAAGTATTTATCCAATATTTTGAAATATGAATTATCCTTATAACCTAATTTATCGAACAATATTTGTACCATTCCATTAGTGTATCTAAGCTTTAATCTATCAGATACATCATGTGCACCAAGGAATAGCTTTGTACCATCAAGTGTCTTAGAAACCTCTTCACTTATATATAGAGTCATAAGCTTGAAGTTATCCTCAACCTTGCATATACCAATTAAATCACATAGGTTCTTAAATAGCTTTTCAAACATGTATAGCTCCATATCCTGTGGGAAGGCTCCAAAACGGTCTACAAGCTCCTCCTCTAGGGCTATTAGATCCTTAAGGGATTTAATTTTATCAATTTTCTTATGCATCTCAATACGTACATCATCACTCTTGATATACTCCTCATCAATATGACGAGAGGCATATACCTTATTAAGAGAGGCGTCACGCTCAATAGGCTTAGCCTCCTCACTCTTCTCATCATTCTTTTTGGCCTTAATTTCCTCCTCAAGGATTTGCATATAGGTCTCAATACCAACAGACTCAATAAATCCTGACTGCTCAGCTCCAAGAATATCTCCAGCGCCTCTTATAGAAAGATCACGCATAGCAATCCTAAATCCACTACCAAGATCACTAAACTCCTTTAAGGCCTCAAGTCTTTTTTCAGCCTCAGGTGTTAGAGTCTTTTTAGGCTCAAACATTAAATAGGCATAGGCTATCTTATCACTACGCCCTACTCTTCCTCTTATCTGATATAGCTGAGATAATCCTAATTTATCAGAATCATGAACTATCATTGTGTTAGTATCTGGTATATCAAGACCTGTTTCAATAATAGTTGTACATACCAAAATATCATATTCATGGTCAATGAATTTAACAAGAGTATTCTCTAAATCCTCCTTCTTCATCTTA
>JAILRQ010000106.1 GCA_024698125.1 Acholeplasmatales bacterium | reverse complement strand
TTGGATAGGATTTTCAACCTTATATGAAGAGATAACATCATTAA
Source organism: Acholeplasmatales bacterium (assembly GCA_024698125.1). Lineage (GTDB taxonomy): Bacteria > Bacillota_I > Bacilli_A > Acholeplasmatales > Anaeroplasmataceae > UBA3206. Next base: position 4,964 of record JAILRQ010000106.1, on the reverse strand, counting down.
TCTCATCACGGATTAATGTCTCATCCTCATCCTTTGAAATCTTAATAGCACCACCCTCAAAGGCTAGACGATATTTAACCTTCTTCATCTCTTCCTTAATTAATGCCATATCAGAGATTACAAACTTAACCTTTTCACTATCAAGATAATTTGTAATGTATTGAACCATCATCTTAATAGCTCTTGAGCTATATGTAAGTCCCTTCATAGTATCTAGGAATTGATTAAGGATCTCTAGAACATCCTCAATCTTCTTCTTTAAAAATATATTCTTATAAGCATTAAACTTAACAGTCTTAGATTCCTTAAGCTCATTAAGCTTACGGTTCATAGTATATGAGAATAGGTTAAGAGCATCAAATACTCTTTTATCCTCTAAATCCTTAAACACCTCTTGACGATATAAGATATCATCCTTATTAGTTAAAGGCATATAAAAATAGTCCTTAATATTAAATAGCTTAGCCTTTCTTACTACCTCTGAAATAATATCATCAAGATTTAAATCATTAAACATTGGATCAGTGTAGCTATACTTATTAACTTTTTCATCATTTATAAAAAGTATACTGTTCATCTTAAATAACCACCTCTTCCATTATATCATAATTTTATTTATTTTAAATAAAAAAAGCTTATGGTTATAATCGTTCATACAATAATGATTTTTAAGTATACAAAATGTATTAATTAATAACAAAAAAAGCTAATCATGAAAGCTCATGATTAGCCATTTTTATAATTTTTAAATAAAGTTTACTGTACCATTTATTTATAGGGTGTCTATTTATTCACTGGTTCAGCAAATCTTTCCATAAATAATTTATTAAATCCCTCAGGACTATTTGAAGCCTCCTCAGAATTAACTGCCACTACATCTACAAATAGTGTTACAGGGAATCCATCAGCCATCTTTACACCCTCAATATATTTTGCAAGCTTTATACAGAAGCTATCTGATTTAGCTTCATTTAAGAATGATCTTAAAATAATAAACCTTCCAAAGCCTACATGTGATATTGATGTATCAATACCATATTGAGCTGTTAAAGCCTTAGCAACTGCCTTTTCTACATTCGTAGCTACATCCTTACCCTGTAGGGCTTCTATTTCATTTATGTTTCTTATATGAATATTTATTGCACTAAATGGTACATTAAACTTTCTTGATTCATTAATATATCTAAGTAAGCTATCAAGGAATCCTCTACTATTAAGTACTCCGGTATCCTTATCCATAAGACCTTGCTCGTAGGCATTTATAACATCCTTGTTATCATCAAGGACTATGAAGTATCCAAATAGACCTACAATCTTTCCTAAATGATATATTGGCCATTTTGTACAGGCAATATTACAAGGTACTCCTTTTATAATACATACTCCTGGCACACTTCTTATAATCTCCCCATCCTCAATAACTCTAAGCTCATCATTACGATATCCATCAATAGTTACATTCCAATTCATATCCTCATCAGTCTTACCGATGATATCATCCTGGCTCTTTAGACCATAGATATCAAGGAATGACTGCGAGCATCCTAAGAATCTTCTATCCTTATCCTTCCAGAAGAACTTGATATCAGAATAAAGAAGTGTACTCTTATAAATATCCTCTGGGATAATTACCTTTTCCTTAGAAGATGAAATATTAAATGACTTTAATATTCTATCCTCCTCACTATTTGTAAGACGTCTAGTAATAATTAAAACCTTACCATCAAGAGGTCTTGAAATAAGGATTACAAACACAGCCTTCCAATAAAGCTCCCTATGCTCATCATAGAATCTAAATGGCTCTGTTATATATCCACTATTTCCTCCTGATATTCTATCTACTAGAGTTGTTGGATTCATAAACTCCTTAAGCCTTTCTCTATCCTCTATATATGTATTGTTTAAAACAACATCCACAGCATCCTTAAATGATTTACCACTAATATCAAGCCTTACACCAGATGACTTATCATTAACGATAGTTTCTCCCTTATTTTTAGGGATATCTACACTATATACCTCATCATAGATGGTGTAGATATGCTTAATAGTCGTCTCAAGCTTATTCTCCTCCCTCCTTTCAGCCTCTGTTGTAAGATTAGAAATATTTACAACAAACATCAAATGCTCATCTAAGGAGGCGATATTTCTTGATTCAAACTTAATATAATGTCCTAGATATGTATAGAAGAACGTAGTTCTTTCTCCTACATTAAGAGGAAGGTATGAAGCCTTTCTTACCTTCTGTCCAAATAGAGATGATGGTGAGTTTAGCATCTCCTCTACCTCTGAATCCTTTTTAATGCTTACACCACGAAGGACAAGCTTAAAGTGATTATTCATAAATAGCACCTTAAAAAGCTGCTCTTGTTTATTATAAGCTACAATACACATAGGTATTTCACCCGTAAAATCAATTCTTGATATTTCATCATAAAAGTTATTATATCTTGATGGCTCAATGCCTATTCCTCTAAGCTTTAATACCTCTATCATTTCATCAAATGGCAGTGGCTGAGAGAATAGATATCCCTGAGCCTTCTCACATCCAATTGATTTTAAGAAATCAAAATGCTCCTGTGCTTCAACACCCTCCGCTAGGGTCTTAATACCAAGGGATTTAGACATTGAAATAATGTGAGTGATTATTTGCTTACTCCTATAGGAAAAATCTTGAATAAAGGCCATATCAATCTTTATTTCATCAAAATTATAATCCTTTAGGGTTCCAAGGGTTGAATATCCTGAACCAAAATCATCCATCCAGATTTCAAAGCCCTCACGACGAAGCTTATTTATAATTTCAACCATACCCTCAGGATCATCAATGATTGTACTTTCTGTAATTTCAATCTTTAGGGTTGAATGAGGTATTTGATATTTTTTAGTGGCCTCAATAACAACACTATAAACATCCATAAGCATAAAATCAAGACGTGATAGATTAAAAGATATTGGAATAACAGGCTCACCCTTATCAATTCTTCCTCTTATAAGCCTACATATTTCATTCAAAATATAGGTATCAAGCTTATGAATCTGTCTTGTATCCTCTAAAGGTCCTATAACCTTTATAGGTGATAGGATTCCAAACTGTGGATCTACCCAACGTGCTAGAGCCTCTGCAGAGCATAGGCTTCCACTAAGCGTTCTTACAACAGGCTGATAATAGGCCTTAATCCATCCATACTCTATAGCCTCGTCAATATGATTAACGACATAGTTATAGATACGCTTACTCTTCTTCATTTCATCGTCATATATCTTATATAGGACATCCTCTGAATAATCAAGCTCTCTACATGCACGTCTTGCGTTATCTAGGGCTGTATCTAGATCATGCTTATCCTCTTCGCCTATAACATAGGCTCCAGCCTTAAGCAAGACATCCTTATACCCATACTTATCTCTTACGGTTTGATTAAGATCTTTAATACGATCCTCAATATTTGAGGAATCCGTAAATATTGCGAAGTTAGTATCACTAAGCCTTGCGACCATATTATTAGGAAAGGCTCTTTTTAAAATGTGAGCTAAATCCTTTAACAAATTATCTCCAGCCTTAATACCATATCTTATATTAAATCTTTTAAAGTGAACTAAATTAATATAGATATAGACAAAGTTATTGAATGTAGCCTTAGAGCCTATAATATTAATCATCTTATGTGAATAATCTCTAAGCCTTCTTCCTCCAGGAAGGCCTGTAACCTTATCAATATCATATGTCAGCATCTTTTGGTCCGAATCTATTAAAAAGACATAGTAAAGCGGACCCTCCTCAGGGTCTTCAACAAGCTGACCAAAATCCTCGATATATTTTATATCTCCCTTTTTAGTAAGTATATGATAGTGGATATGATCAAAATAGTCATTACCACTATTTATTTGGGTTGTGATTTCTTGTTCGATGTCCTCTAAATCCTCTTGGCTTACAACTCCCTTAAATGATCCTCCTACATATGAATAGAATTCCTCATAGGAATCACAATCAAACATACTAATAAGACTCTTATTAGCAAATAATATCTCTTCCTTATCGTTGTCGGCTCGGTAAATTAAAACTCCACCAGGCATGTTTTCTAGGGCATCTGTCATAAAGCTTTTTTTGCTTGTCATACTATCCCCTCCCACTTTTCATAATCTTCAATATATATAATTTCCCCATTATTACTTATATTAAAAATACTGAATTTACTATTAACTTAAAAATATATCGCTTTTCTCATTTTTATTTTACCAATTATTAAAGCTTTTATCAAGAAAACATTATTTTAAAGAAAAAGGCATAGCCCGTATAGGCTATGCCATTACATTAATTTTTTCTTTTATTTTGTATCTGCATAATGATGCTTGTGGTAATGAATACTACTCCAAATATTAGTGAAAGTACTGACCAAATAATTAAATCCTCATACATTCCATGTCCGGCAATACCAATAGCTCCTGCAAGAAGGTATAGGATTCCACACACATAGCCACCTATAACACCTTTTCTTGTACAAATAGCAGTTATACCTGTTGCTAGCATTAAAATCGCAACTATTACTCCACTACCAGAGGCAGTTGATTCACTATCCTCCTCTATAGCCTCTACAACTCCTGCTGCACATGATTGGAATAGTATTAGCACAAATAATACAATACTAATAATACCTAATGTAAGTCTTAAAGCTTTCATAAACAATTCCTCCTTTTTCTAAGACCTATAGTCCTACCTTCATCTTAATCTTGTTTGTAGCGAACAGGCAAGAGGAAAAAAACACGCTAGTTTTTACTAGCGTGCTTAAAGCTTAATTTAGGTTTTTAAATCTTAGGCATTCTCTTCAGAGTCCATTGTTTTTGCAAGCTCCTTTTGCTCATCAACGAACGCTTGGGCATCCTTTTCCATCTTCTTTGTTGTATGGTAGTTTGTAGGCTCTGCTTGAGAGATAACAACCTGGTTGAATGATAGATCAATACCA
>JAILRQ010000041.1 GCA_024698125.1 Acholeplasmatales bacterium | reverse complement strand
AAACATCTCCTATTTATTACTCTGTAACAACATTTAAAATAAAGCAGAATTGTCCAAAATAGTCATCGCTAAATGCCCAATGCTCATCATCAAACCAATATCTATGTGATTCAGCATATCTTGCGTATGCTGAAATAAGATTACTAGAATCAAGAGCTCCAGTATTGGCATCAATTTGATCACCATAGGCAATCTTTCCACTCCAATACTCGCTTGAGACATCACTATCTGAATATCTATAGTTATAGTGGTATCCTGTATGGAAGAAATATCCATCAGGATTTCCATAGCAGATACACTCAAGTGTAAGATTGCTATCAGAATCATATAAATCTCTTATATTATATGAGCAAATAATCTTTCCTACCTTATCAACAGTTCTTCCACCCTCAAATAATCTATTTAGGATATCAAACATATCCTGTGATAGGACATTTACACTCTTTAGATATTCACGATATGTCTTCTCCTCAGTATATCCTGAAGACTTTAATAGACCATATCTTGTAAGAATACCCTTATTATTTCTATAATCAACAAAGGCGATATCATTTACATCAACACCCTCACTATGAATCTCTGATCCGTCAAATGATTCAATCTTATATAAACCAAATATAGCATGGAAATCACAGCTATTTCCTGGATTTGTATACCATACTGAAGCCTTTGCGTTATATAGGTCTCCACTAATCTTAGCACCTACAGTAAATGAATAGCTATCATCTACTGCCATAACTGCATCATATGTGCTGCTAATAACATCACATGCAGCAATATATGCGTTATAGATTTGCTCTGAATAATTAATTTTTTGTGCTAAGCATGCAGTTTGTGCAATACACATGTATGAATCAAGTGTAAGCTTGATTGACGCAAGTAGATTTCTTACAGGCTCCTTAATCTCAGATGAGAAATTATAAATGCATTGTAATCTATTGATATATGAGCTTAATACAGTTTCAAATGAAGCTCCTGAAATGGCACCTGCAAAGGATGTGAAGTTTGATAATAGCTGTAGCACCTCTCTATGAAGTGTATCATCCTCTTTAGCTAAAACGTCATATGAAATATTATTAGCTATAGTTTGATACATTTCCTGACTAAGCTCATCCTCACTCTTACCAGAAGGAAGTGTGTTTGATGAAATAGCATTTTCTAAATCAGCAGATAAAGCCTCATAGAAATCATTTCCTACAATATCCTTATGGCTACTTAGGTATTTTAATGAATTAGAGAAATCTGTAATAGTTACCAAATATGATGTAGCACCTGTCACATCATCCTCTGTTACATATAATAAAGCGTTACTATCATTATCACGCTCTCCATAATACATAGTAAATGATTGTGACTCCTCATTAACATATTTTCTAAATGCCTGCTCGCAGCTATCCTTATATACTAAAAGATAATCTGTAATAGGCTTAACATAATCTGTTTGATATGATTGAATATTTTGGTTATATTCAATAACCTTAACCTCATCAATCATCGCATCAGTACGAACAAACTCATCAAGTATCTGCTTCTGATTTGCATCAATTTGGGCAGATATCGCATCAAGCTTACCATCAATTACAACAAGCTTCTTCATTACATCCTCAATTGTGGCCCCAGAACCCATAGCCTTACCACCAATAGTTGTAAATAGACCAAATATTCCACCTGCAAAGGAAACTGGATTATCTGTTAGTCCTCCTAAAACTATTTGTGAAATATATGAAGCACAATCAATTGCAGCCTTAGCATCACTCCATGAGCCACGAGACTTAATCATCTGCTCCTCATATTCAGTTATAATCGCATTATCTGAAGATTTATCTAAAATCTTAGCAAACGCAAAAGCGTGATTATCAAGTGATGTAGCCTTCTTATGAATTAAAACCCCATAAGTATCAGAGGCATCTCCCTCAAAGCTTAAAACAGCCTCCTTGGCTGAATCAACATCAACACTATTAATGCTAACCCTTTGATCCTTAATATCGCTATACTCTAAATATCCACTTAAGCTAGACTCATCAAGGGCTGAATAATCAAATAACACAATATTTGATTTTTTAATACTTGACCCAAAAATCTCATCCTCACTTGTAAGTGATAGCTCTAGACCAGAATCAGTCTCACTAAGAGCTGCGTCAAGCTCATAGAACTTAGCCGCATCACTCTTACTAAAATCCCACTTGCTATCACCACATGATGATAATGTAATAACAACAAGTATACTAAAAAATGACATAATAAAAAGCTTTACTATTTTTCTCATATACATCTCTCCCTCTATGATAATTTAATTTTAGCACAAACTTTATACAAATTTAAACCCCTATATATAATGAAAGCGTCTTATTTCTAGAAAAAGAAAAAAGGCAAATAAAAAGCCTTGATACAAATGTATCAAAGCTATTGTTTCAATCTGTCTAGAAACATAACATTTAATACAATTTAGGACACCCCCTTTTGAAAAGTCGGACACCTTTGGACACCTCACAAAACAAAATAAAAGCCACCCACGTAGGATGGCTTTATACCTATCGACATCGATATTTCTATTTTTCATCTTTAGATAAGACTTTCTTTTGCCAAGACTTTTTGCCACAATTAGGGCACTTCATATATCTTTTACGTCCAAAATGCATTGCCATATTTGCTTGCATATAGGTTGGAACATATCTATGATGACAATGTTTGCATTCATAATATCCTGTAACCTGTTCTATTCTAATTAAGAAGAAACACATTAATAAAAATAATATAAATGCAGATACAATGATTACTATTCTAGCCCATATTTGTAAATCTAAAAAGGCTGCACATAATATCGCTGCTAAAAACAATATAGTACCACTAACTCCAAGTACTATTTCCATATTAAGAAGTCTTTTATCTGAAGCTTCTTTTTGTTTTAGCGTTTCAATTAAATTTAACTCTACTTGCTTGTTGTATTTTTCCATTTCTAATTTCTCCCCTGTTAATAATTCATTTACACTAATATCAAGCAATTCACAAAGCTGTAACATAATAGATGAATCTGGCAGTGCTCTACCACATTCCCATTTAGATATGGCCCTATCTGTTATATTTAATTCTTCGGCCAATTGCATCTGGGTTAAGTTTTTCTTTTTTCTAGATTCAGCTATAAATTTTCCAATCTTAATTAAATCCATAATTTGCCCTCCTTTCATCTTTAGTATATTGCTTCATTGATGATAAGTCTACATACCAGTGGTTGAGTTAGGAGAAATTTTAAAGTTCTAAAATTGCTGCCAGTGGCTTTGCACATATAAATTGGTTGAAAAAATGAAAGGTTTTAGCAATCG
>JAILRQ010000104.1 GCA_024698125.1 Acholeplasmatales bacterium | reverse complement strand
AACTTCTTCGTTCACGCGGCGTTGCTCGGTCAGACTTGCGTCCATTGCCGAAAATTCCCTACTGCTGCCTCCCGTAGGAGTATGGGCCGTTCTCAGTCCCATTGTGGCCGTTCAACCTCTCAGTCCGGCTACGCATCATCGTCTTGGTGGGCCGTTACCCTCGCCAACTAACTAATGCGCCGCAGGCCCCTCTCTAAGTGACATAATAATCTTTAAATATCCAGAGATGCCTCTTTCGATATCCTATCCAGTATTATCCATCGTTTCCAATGGTTATCCTCGTCTTAAAGACAGGTTGCCTACGTGTTACTCACCCGTTCGCCATGGTTTGTATTGCTACTACCATTCGACTTGCATGTATTAGGCACGCCGCCAGCGTTAATCCTGAGCCAGGATCAAACTCTCCATAAAAATTTATGTTTTGAACTATTTTACTAGTCCGTTTAATCTCTTTCGCTCATTCAAACTCTTGAATTGCGTTTACTTGTTTTCTTCGTCGTTTTACAAAGTTATATACAGTTTTCAAAGACCAACATGTGCTTAATTAGCAACGTGCTAATCATATCACTTTTCAAGACTGTTGTCAACCAAAATCTTGAATAAATTTAAGTGGTGGAAGGGAGTGGTTTCGAACCACCGAACCCGTAGGGAGCAGATTTACAGTCTGCCGCGTTTAGCCTCTTCGCTACCCTTCCATTTTTATTTACTTTCCACCCTTTCGGGCAGTGCTTCTCCATTATATCACTAGAGAAAAACCTTGTCAACAATTTTTTTATCGTTTTTTAAAGATTTTTTTAAGAAAAAAGAAAAGCCATTTTCGAAACAAAAATGGCTTAATTACTTAGTTTTTCTTTACTGCATTAAATTGGAATTCCATTGGTGTTTGACGACCAAACATATCGATTAAAACAGTAATGATTTCCTTCTCCTCGTTGATAGTTACAACTTCGCCAACCATGTTAGCAAATGCACCCTCAGTAATAGTAACTGAGTCACCAACGTTAATTTCAAACTTAGGCTTAGTAATCATACCTAATTTTCTTAATATGCTGTCCATTTCTTCCTTTGGAACTGGTACTGGCTTAGTACCTGAACCTGATGATCCTAAGAATCCTGTTACCTTTGGTGTATTACGAACGTTGAACCATGATCTGTCATCCATTTCCTTTTCAACTTCCATCTCAACAAATACATAACCAGGGAAAAGCTTATTAACCTTTTGCTTTTTCTTACCCTTTTTATCTACAGTTTCTACGATTTCTTCAGGAACTAATACTTGATAAATTTTATCTTGCATATTCATTGATTGAATACGACGCTCTAAATCTTGCTTTACTGAATTTTCATATCCAGAATATGTTGTTACTACATACCATCTTCTCATAGCTATAAATACCCCTTAACTAAAATATATATCCAAGAACTTGTGAAATAAATGAATCATATAATAAGAATAATAAAGTAAATATTATTATAAATAAGAATACTCTTACTATATCACCTAAAAATTTCATACCCTTTAACCAAGAAATCTTCTTGAATTCAGGGAAACATGGCTTATAGAATGGGTATAAAGCGTAGATTGTACCTAATGATGCTACAACAACTAAAATCCATCCATAAACAGTTGAGTTCTTACCAATTAAAGGGAAATCATCTCTTACTACTAAAACGCCTGTTAAAATTAGAATACCTAGCATTAAAACAATAACTGAAACAGTTAAGAATAAATAGTTTTCCCATTTATGCTCAGTTTTTAAATATTCAAGAATTCTAGAAGGCTTATTATCTTCCTTGGCTCTCTTTTTCTTAATCTGAGTTGTAACCTTTTCTTCGATCTTTTCTTTTTCAGTTGCTTCTTCAACAACTGGTTCTTCAACTACAGCTTCATCTTGAACCTTTTTAAATTTTCTTCTCTTCTTCATAAAAATCTCCTTATTTTGTTTCTTTGTGAATTGTATATTTATTGCAATACTTACAATATTTTCTAAGTTCAATTCTTGCAGGATTCTTTTGAGGATTTTTTGTAATAGTATAATTACGGTTTAAGCACTCTTCACATATTAAGATTATCTTTTCACGCATTATCCTCACTCCTTTTTGTGTAAAATAAAAAAACCTCTTTAGGTCTTCTTAAGTATTATAGACCAGATTTTAATTTTATTCAATATCTTTTTTTGATTTCCTTTATCACTTTAGCCTTAATCTTTGATGCCTTATAATAGGATATATTATTATCCTTAGCAAAAGTATTTAAGGATGAGCCTTTATTAATGCAATCCTCTAAATAAAGTAAGCCCATTTCATTATTTTGTGACTTTAATAATTTTTCATAATATGATAAGACGTCAGGATTATTCTTTTTTTGATCAGCTATTATTTCTACCTTATCTATAAATGTGTTTTCTACATAATAATTATCTCTTTTTTTCAAAACAGAAAATCTTCTATTTAAGGAAACATATAAATAGGAATAAAAAGAAACATTAGCATCCTCTCTAAAGGAATAAATACATTTCAATAATACCAATAAGCCCTCTTGATATAAATCATCACGCTTATCTGAATCAAACATATATTTTCTAACTAAATTCTTTATAAAGAAATCATATTTTTTGTACAGAATGTCGAAAGCTTGTTCACTACCCTCATCGTTAATTAAATATAACAACTCATAATCATTGTAGTTAACAAACATTTAATATATTATTCTCCTTTTTTCATTAAATCATGCATAACAATTGCGGCAGCAACTGAAGCATTTAAGCTGTTAACATGACCAACCATAGGAATAGTAATTAAGAAGTCTGAAGCATTAACTAATGTTTTAGACATTCCAAATCCCTCAGAGCCTGTTATTACTGCAAGCTTTAAATCCTTATCGATATCTGTTGCTAAAACAGTTCCTTTAGCATCAGTACCACAAATCCAGAAGCCTAAATCCTTAAGCTTATTACAAACTGTTAATAAGCTATTAACATACATAATATTAGTATGCTCAATTGCTCCTGTAGAGACGTGAGCTGCAGCCTCTGTAACAGATACACTTCTATTCTTAGGAAGTACAACTAAATCAATACCAAAGGCATCAACTGTTCTTAAAATAGCTCCTAGGTTATGAGGATCCATAATTCCATCTAATAATAGTATTCTAGAGGAATCTTTAAAATTAATTAAGTCCTCCTCAGATAAGATTTTATAATCCTCTCTAAAGGCTGCGTAGCCTTGAGTACCATTACCAAAAATCTTTTCCATTTTTTGCTTATTAACAATTTCATATGGAATATTGTTTTTGTTTAATTGATCAATTATATTAACATCCTTTTTTTGATTTGAATCTAAAAGAAACACCTTTTCAAGCTTAGCCTTAGCTCTTAGTGCTTCATTTATACAATTTTTACCATAAATTTTCATAATATCACCGAACTTATTTTCCAAAAAGTATTATATCATA
>JAILRQ010000075.1 GCA_024698125.1 Acholeplasmatales bacterium | reverse complement strand
TGGAATGAGCCTGCGTTTAGCATGTTCATTAAAACAGTCTGTATTACATCATCATAATGATGTCCTAAGGCTATTTTATTACATCCCATTTCCTTAGCTATTCTATATAATGCTCCTCTTCTCATCTTTGCACATAAATAGCATCCACCATTTTCCTGTTGGTTAGCTATTTCAAAGATATCTGTTTCCTCTATGTGAGCATCTATATTAAGTGTCTTTAAATTAGATACAATTGTTTCTTTAACGTGGTCAGTATATCCTGGATTCATTACAAGATATTTTACCTCAAATGGAAAATCTGAATGCTTTTGAAGCTCTTCAAAAAGCTTTGCCATAAGATTTGAATCCTTACCTCCAGAGATACAAACACAAACCTTATCATTTGGCTTAATAAGCTCATATTCCTTAATGGCTCTAACAAATGGAGCCCATAGCTTTCCACGATATGTAGTTATAATTGAACGTTCAATCATTTGATGCTTTAAAAGCTCTCGTTTTGCCATAATATCACCGCTTATAATCATATCATATTTATAGTTAAAGTCAAATAAAAAGGGGCTTAAACCCCTTTTGATAATAAATCTAGTGCTATATCATATTCCACTTGTGGAATATATAGCTCACCCTCTAGCTTTAACACACCCTTATCTAATAGATAATTTAGATATAGGTCTAAATCAAATGAATTGATTTCAAGCATAGAGCTTAATTCATTTTTGTTAAATCCCAATTCTGAATCATATATAATATCTAATATTTCATATAATTCTTCATTCATTAGTGATCGTACTCTTCTCCTTCGCAGTACTTATCGTTAATTACGTTTTCTGCGATATTATTTGTATGGTCTCCTACACGCTCTAGGTTAGATAGGATATCAACATAATAATCTAGATTTGATACTGAGCAAATACCCTTGTTAAGTCTTAGGATATGACGCTTACGGTAATGCTCCTCCATATCATCAACAGTTTCCTCATCAGCACAGACAAGTCTTGCCTTGTCCTTATCCCATGTAGAGATTGCATCTATTGAGTTTACAACCATTCTTTCAAGAGTGTCAAACATCTTCTTTAAATCTTGAGTTCCTTCCTCTGAAAGATATAGGTGTGCCTCATATCTTTGGTTGAAGAAATCAACGATGTTTGTACAGTGATCTCCTACACGCTCTAAATCCTTGATGGTATCAAGATACTTAGATACGATATCTGTTTGGTTAGATCTTAAATCTGATTGAGTAAGCTTAATTAGGTAATCATGGATTCTTGTATCAAGTCCATTGATTTGATGCTCATACTCAGCAGCCTTATCAGGAGTTCCTGGGATATTTTCAAATGAATAATCATAAGTAAGCTTAAAATATTCCTTTGTTACATTTCCCATCTCATCAACAGCCTTCTTAACGAACTCAATAGCAAGTCCTGGTGAACGCTTAATAAGTGTGTAGTCTGATAGACTCTTCTCAAGGTCAGACTCATCGTCTCCCTTAATAATCTTATTACAAATAAATGTGATAGGTGATAATAGGAATAAAAATACTGTACTATTTACAATATTAAATCCTAGGTGGGCAAATGAAATAATAAGCTCATTATTTGTACCTTCCCATCCTAGTACACTATCATTAAACCACATTACTAAATGCTTAAATGGAATCCAAAGGATTACTCCAAATACTAATACTCCAATAAACTTGAATAAAATATTTGCGACTGCAACCTTCTTTGCTGTCTTGTTTGAGCCAAGAGAGGCAATTAGGGCTGTAATTGTTGTACCAATATTTGCTCCAAGCATAATTGCAAGTCCACCCTTTAGGGCGATTGTTCCTGATGAATAAATACCTTGAACAATTGAAATAGTACATGAGCTTGATTGTACAATTAATGTAAATACAAGTCCTACTAGTACTCCAAGTACTGGTACTCCAGAGATTGACTCGAAGATATTTTCAATTGTTTCCTTATATGTTCCTTCAACTATTGTCTTGAAGGACATATCAATTAATGTATTTCCAAAGAAAATGAATCCAAATCCTAATATAATTGATCCAATTTGATGCATTTTCTTCTTCTTACTAAAGAATACTATTGTAGCTCCAATAAATACTAAAACTACTGCAATGATAGGCATTACCTTAAGCTTTGATGATAGGGCAATAATTAAAGGTAATACTGTACCTCCAATATTTGCTCCAAGTAATACACCAAGTGATTGCTTAAATGTCATAAGACCAGCTGCAACTAGTGATACTGCAAGTGCAGATGTACCAGATGAGCTTTGTGTAAGCATAGTTACGATGAATCCTACAATTAATCCCTTAAAAGGATTATCTGTAAACTTCTCGATGATGTTTTTAATTCTTGATCCAGCAAGGACCTTAAGGCTAGCACCCATTAGACCAATTCCATAAAGGAATATTCCAAGTCCACATAGGATATACAATACCGCTTGCCAAGTTGACATGCCTGTGAAGGCAATTCCTAATATACTAAACAGTTCCATTGTTTAATCTCCAATTATATTAATATTTTTCCCATTCTCTATTGTATAATAATTGTAATATTTTTGCAATAAAGTTATTAAATTAAACCTAATGCTTCCTTTGCAAGGCTATCTACTACATCATTATAGTAAACATTAGTATGGCTCTTAACTTTTATAAAGTTAACATTTATCTTATTTCTAGCCTCGCTTGCAAACTCTGCATACTTTACTGCAATAGGTGTTTTGGCCTTCCAAAGCCCTGCATACCATGAATGAATTCCTTCATAATCATAATAGATATCAATATCCTTTATTCCATGGTTTATGCAGTAGTTAATGATAAAGCCTGCACCCTTAATCTCTCCTGCTACATTTCTATGAACTGAATATTCATCCTTTGGATACTTCTTTTTAAATCTTGTTTCCTTTCCTTCATAGAAAAGAACTGCACCAAATGAATATTCACCAGTCTCCTGATTAAATGATCCATCAATATATGCAGTAGGCTTATTTAGAGGCTCATCTTCCTTCTTTTCATCAGCTAAAAAAGCCTTAGCATCTTCTAAGGAGCTAAATGATTTGTAGACTGCGCCTTCAAATCCTATTACGTTTTCCTTGGCAATATCCCAGCTATCATAGATACCTGGCTTCTTTCCAATTTTTACTGCATAATATTTCATATGAAATCACCACATAATAAGTATAACAAAAAAAGGAGATTTTTGAAATCTCCTTTAATGTTTTTTAGCTATTAATTAGTCTAAAGTCTCGAACTTTACACCGTCAGCTGTAACAACAAGAATTGCATCTCCAGCCTCAAGGTTTAAAGCAGCCTTAGCACATGCCTTAGCATCTGCAAGCTTTCCAACTACTGGTTGAACTCCCCATGCTAATTGAAGTGTACGAGCTGAAGCTCTGTTATCAACTGCGAAGAATACGTCAGCATCTGGTCTGAACTTAGAAATCTTGAATGCGAACTCCTCAGTTCCCTCAGCAACTACTGCAGAAACAGTGAACTCCTTAGCGATTTGAGCAACTGCTAGACCGATTGCGTCTAACTCGTTCTTCTCATCATCAAAGTTCATAACGTTCTCGATCATTTGTGCATGGTCGATATCATCCTCAGCACGCTCGTCAGTCTTAGCCATATAGTATACAGCCTCATAAGGATAATCTCCTTGTGCAGACTCTCCTGAAAGCATTGTAGCTGAAGTTCCGTCTAGAACTGCATTGTGAACGTCTGAAATCTCAGCACGTGTAGGTCTTGGGTTTTGGATCATAGAATCAAGCATTTGAGTAGCTGTTACAACGATCTTTCCTTGAGATTGTGCTAAGAAAATCATATCCTTTTGGATTTGAGGTAGATCCCATGCATCTACGTCTACTCCTAAGTCTCCACGAGCAACCATTACTCCGTCAGATAACTCAATGATCTTCTCCATGTTCTCAACACCCTCTTGGTTCTCGATCTTAGAGATGATCTTGATATGGTCATTCTTGTTAGCTGCTAAGATATCACGAATATCTTGGATATCTTGAGGACGACGAACGAATGAAGCAGCGATAAAGTCTAGGTCTCTCTCGCATGCGAAGTTAATATCGTCTAAATCCTTTGGTGCAATATACTTCATGTTAAGCTTAACACCTGGTACATTACAGTTTCTCTTGTTCTTGATCTTACGAGTGTTCATGATTGTACAAACAAGCTCACGATTAGCCTCGTCCTTCTCCTTAACAGTAAGAGTAAGGTTTCCATCCTCAATAAGGATTCTTCCTCCTACGCTAATATCATCATATAATCCTGGATAAGAAATAGCAATCTTCTTAGCATTTCCTAGGAATGAATAATCCATAGTGATACGGATTTCTTCTCCCTCACGTAGAACAACTGGCTCGTCGTTCTCTAGGTATCCAGTACGGATTTCAGGACCCTTAGTATCAAGCATCATAGCGATATTAAGTCCCTTCTCCTCATTAATCTTCTTTACATTATCAATACGGAATCCTTGCTCTACATGGTCACCATGAGATAGATTCATACGCATTACATTCATACCTGTTCCAATAAGCTTCTCTAATGTTTCCTTTTGCTCACTAGCAGGTCCAATTGTACAAACAACTTTAGTCTTTTTCATTTTAAATATGCTCCTTGTTAAATTTAGATTTTTTTAATCCCTTATCTATTTTATCATAAACAAAATTAATCTACAATTATTTTCAATAATTTTTTTAAAGTATTAACTATACCTATGTAATACGCTTTAAATTTTTATTTTAAAAAATAAGATTGCATTTTATTTTAGTTATATTATAATTAGAATGAGCGCCAATGTGCAAAGGAGATATTTTAAAATGGAAAAACTTATTGGTGCCTGTATACTTGGTCAATCTGGTGGTCCAACATCAGTAATTAACGCAAGTGCTGCAGGTGTGTTTATTGAAGCATTAAGAAATGAATGTATAACTGAGGTTTACGGAGCTAAGAATGGTATTAAGGGTATCCTTGAGGAAAGCTTCTTTGATATGTCAAAGGAGAATCCTGAAGAGCTAGAGCTATTAAAGACTACTCCTTCTTCATCAATCGGTTCTGTAAGATATAAATTAAAGAACGCTGAAGATGATCCTACTGATTACAATAGATTATTAGAGGTTTTCAAGAAGTATAATATTCGTTATTTCTTCTACAATGGAGGAAATGACTCAATGGATACTTGTAACAAGGTATCTAAGTTTATGAAGAAAAGCGGATGGGAAATGAAGTGTATCGGAGTACCTAAAACTATTGATAACGACCTATCTGGTACAGACCACTGTCCAGGATATGGTAGTGCCGCAAAGTATGTAGCTACAACATTTATGGAGCTAAGACAGGATGCTGTTGTATATGATACTCCTATGATGGCTGTTGTTGAGGTTATGGGAAGAAATGCAGGATGGCTTACAGCTGCTGCTTCTCTTGCAACATACAAGGGACAAGGTCCAGATCTAATTTATTTACCAGAAATTGAGTTTGATTTTGAAAAGTTCTTAAATGACGTTCAAAAGGCATATGCTAGAAGTAATAAGGTTATTATTGCTGTTTCTGAAGGAATTAAGACTAAGGAAGGAAAGTATGTTCCTGAGCTATTCTCAAATCTAGAGAAGGATTCATTCGGACATGCTCAGCTTGGAGGAACTGCACAGGTTCTTGCACAAAAGCTTAAGGAGCATTTCGGAATCAAGGTAAGAGCTATCGAGTTCAGCCTACTTCAACGTTGTGCACAGCACCTAGCTTCTGCTACTGACGTTAATGAGGCATTCAATGCTGGAGTTGAGGCTGTTAAGGCCGCAACATCAGGAGTAACTGATAAGATGGTTGCCTTCAAGAGAGAATATGTTGATGGAAAGTATACTTGCAAGTATGAGCTTGTAGATCTAGATGTTGCTGCTAACGCTGAGAAGACAGTACCACTAGATTGGATTACTCCAGATGGAACTGGATTAAACCAAAAGTTCATTGACTATGCACTACCTCTAATTCAAGGAGATATGAAGGCTCCACTTGAGGATGGTCTTCCAAGATTTGCACATCTTAAGAAGGTTCTTGTAGAAAGAAACGACTAATAAAAAATAAAGTGTTAGAAAAAATCTAACACTTTTTTATTTTATATCATAGATAGCATTTATAACTAGCTGAAGCCTTTGTCTTTCATTATCATATCTAGTCTTACCATCTATTATAAGAAGCTTATTCATTTTAACAATTGGTCTAACCTTCGCATAGTCATTTGGGAAAACAACTATATTAAGCTCTGTAGTACCATCACTTATAGATCCAACAAGCATAAGCTCATTCTTCTTTGTAAGTATTTCCTTAGCATCTATAAATGCCCCTACAACTCTATATCCTAGATTAGGCTTTAAATCAGATAGATATGAAGCCTTAGACTTAGTAATAACAGATTCAATATTTGCATATATATTATAGACAAGATTAAATCCTAAAAGCTCCTTTTCCTTTTGCTGTAGGATTTCCTCATCAATCTCATCTAAGGATAGTATTCTATCCTCAAGGAATGAATCTATAACATCACTATTACCAGATACATCATCTAGCATACTCTTCTTTGTTTGATTAAACTCATCAAACGCACCACAGTATATTAAGGCCTCTAGTGATGATTCAGATATCTTAACCCTTTGCTTAAACTCCTTAAAGCTCTTAAATACTCCAAGCTTTCTTTCCTCTATAATGTCTTTAGTTTGCTGAATACCTACACCCTTAATCGCATTAAATGGTAGGAATATCTTATCTCTATGAACAACATAATATGAGGAAGCGTAGTTTATAGATGGTGGTAACACCTTAAGACCACATCTTTTAGCATATGCTAGATATGCAGTTGTGCTCTTAACAGATCCTATAACATTATTTAAAATCTTTGACACAAAGATTGTAGGATAATTAGCCTTAAAATAAGCCATTACATATGAGAATAGGGCGTAGGCTACTGAGTGGGATTTGTTAAATCCATAGTTTGCAAACTTTACGATATCATCATAAATCTTATTAGCTACATCACTACTATATCCCTTAGCAGTTGAGGATTTAACAAACTTATCACGCTCACTAACAAGTACCTCTTCCTTTTTCTTAGAAACGGCTCTTCTTAATACATCAGCCTCTCCAAGTGAATATCCAGCGAATTTTTGAGCTATTAGCATAATCTGCTCCTGGTATACAATAATACCATATGTTTCACCTAAAATATCCTTTAAATCATTATGGATATATGTAAATCTTTTACCCTTTTTACGAGCAATAAACTCATCGATATATTCCATAGGTCCTGGTCTATATAAGGCAAGAACCGCAACTACATCCTCAATACGGTCAGGATGAAGCTTCATAATAGTTCTTGTAATACCCTGTGACTCTAGCTGGAAGATACCAAGTGTTTCTCCATCACATAAAAGCTTATATGTCTTCTTATCATCAAGAGGGATCTTATTATATAGATTAATAGAATTATATCCACCAACCTCTTGCATAACACTATCAATTATTGATAGGTTCCTAATACCAAGAAAATCCATCTTTAAAAGACCTAACGCCTCAAGGTCTGATGCCTCAAGCTGTGACTGCTTCATACCATTAATTCCATCCTGCATAGGAATAAAGGAATCAAGGGCTACAGATGAGATAATAATACCTGCCGCATGGGTTGATGTATGTCTTGGAAGACCCTCCATACGAGAGGCAATAAACATAAATCTATAGGCATCTCCAGATACATTCTTCATTAAATCCATTAAGACACCCTTAGTATCCTCTGCAGTGGCTCTAAATCCAAACCTTTCATCAACACTATGGATTATCTGTGATGAAATCTCAGATAAAAGCCTCTCATCAATATTTAATACTCTACCTAAATCTCTAATAGATGATCTAATCTTAAAGGTATCAAAGGCTGTGATATAGCATACATGATTATCACCATAAAGGTCATGAACATGTCTTATAACCTCATCACGCTTTGTATCAGGTAGGTCCGTATCAATATCTGGCATTGATATACGCTCTGGATTTAGGAAACGCTCAAATAGAAGGTTATATCTTATAGGATCTACTGATGTAATACCAATAGAATATGCTACAAGTGAACCAGCTCCACTTCCTCTTCCAGGACCTACAAGAATGTTATTGTTCTTAGCATACTTAATAAAATCCCAAACGATTAAGAAATAATCGTTATAGCCCATTTCATCTATAATACCTAGCTCATATGAAAGTCTATTTCTATAGACCTCCTTATCACCTGTGTATGTAGCAAGTCTTTTTTCAAGGCCCTTAGTACAAAGCATTCTTAAATAATCCTTACTACTCTTTCCACTATCCTGTGGATATGATGGCATATTAACAGCTCTAGATGAAAAATCAATATCTACCATTTTATCTAAGACATCAAGATTTAAGAAAAGCTTCTCCATTCCTGCAAATGAAGCCTCAAGCTCATCCTTTGCTTTAAAATAAAGATCTCCTTCTCTTATAGTATTATTTCCAATCTTACATAATGCTTCATATACTATTCTTTCATTTTGCTCAAGATAGCATGTGTTTTGAATAGGAAATGCAATAATGCTATTCTTTTGACAAAAATTATAAGCATCAATATCAGTTGATGATACACCTATCGCAAGATACTCTATACCTTCCTTTAAATCATAATAATATTCAGGATTTCCAACAAGAACAAAATATATACCCTTGTTATTCTGATATAAATCCTTTAATGAAAGACCTGTTGTTTCCTTTAAGGAAGAAATCCTACATAAATTACTATATCCCTCCATATTATAGGCATATAATAGGAGGTTAAAATCATCAAGCTCTACCTCTAATCCTATAAGAGGCTTAATACCCTTATCAAGGCACTTGCAATAAAACTTATAATGCCCTGCCATATTAGAGTCAGTTATAGATAAAAGCTTATAACCACAATCACTTGCTTTTTTGATGTAGTCATCTAAATGTATTGAGTTTTTTAGCATATTATATTCAGTTTGACCATATAAAAAAGCTATCATAGCAAAGCCTCCAATCTACAATAATTATCTAAAAATATTATACCATAGATTTACGCTTTCTTATTATAAAATATCCTATAATCGCTCCTAGTCCAACTGGGATTAAAAATACCCAATAATATTTTTCAATAAAGCTTTTCTTAACATGCACAGTAATAGAGGCGTAATTAGTCTTTCCATAGGAATTCTTAGCTGTAATATATGCAAAATATATTCCCTCAGATGAGGTATCAACATTTGATGAATCAATTGTCGCATTTAAGGTAATATCTCCATCATAGGTATCAGTTACTGTAAAGTAATTATAATAATTAATATTATCTCCAACACTAACATATATATCCTCTACCTCTATTTGTGGGATACTTTCACACACAACACTTACAATAAGTGTTTTAGTTGTAGTATTTCCTGCAAGATCTAATATAGTATATACTACACTATATTCTCCAATAGACTTTTTAACACTTGCATATTCTACCTCTATTGAATCAATGCCTGAGTTATCCTCAGTTGATTCAATTAAGGCTAAAAAATACTCCTTATTTAAGGAATCAATATCTGATACCTTAATCTCAATTCTATCCCTTGTAAGTGATATCTTAGGAGCTATATCATCATATACTACAATATCCTGATACCAGGTTGTAGTATTACTATAATCATCAGTAACACTAAAGAGTACCTTGTGATTTCCAAGGGATTTGGTATCAAGCTCTGCTTCTATATATGATGATATATCCTTGCCTGTAGCGTCTGTTGCGCTAAAATAGCTTGATGGCACAAATAAGTTACCATAGGCTATTGTAAAATCTGTAGTTTGTGGAGAATATATAGGATTAGATGATAGTCCCTCTACATAAACTGTTGCCTCACAGGTTGTAGTATTTATAGACGGGTCAGAAACTATAACCGTTAAGGTATACTCTCCCTCCTTCTTATAATTAACCTGTGAGTCATCATAGATTATTGTAAGCTCATCATAGGAATAATAATTATCATATATTTGAAAATAATACTCATAGCTAATACTTCCACAAACATTTGTCCTAAGCGTTGATAAAAGGTTAACTGTAGGAGCCTCTCCATCATATACTACAAAGGATACTGTTGTAGTCTCCTCTATTTCAGAAACTGCTCTATAGGTTAGATAGTATGTACCAAGAGTTTTAGTATCTATATAGTCAGGATCCGTATCATCCTCTCCCCATAAAATACCCACATACTTATCAACCCTATATCCATTTTGACACAAATATGCCTGTGGGACACCAAGATAATCTGTAATAGCTGCTCCTACTGGTACATCTACTACTGTGTTCTCCCACTCAATGGTATATATAATACCTGCAAATACATTTAAATTAAATATAAGAAAAATAGAAATAATTGTAATCATTAATAGCTTCTTCATATAAAATGCCCTCCACTATTAATATTGCAAAAAAGTACTAGATTTTACTAAAATAAATTTTAATTATTCCCTCAATAAGCATTTCCTCTAGGCTTTCCTTACTACTTTTTCTTAAAATAGGACCCTTTATCTCTAAATCCTTAATCTCTATTATATCTAAAGAAGCTTTATTATAGGTATCATAATCATATGACCCTATATAAGTTTTATAGCTTAATATTATAATTCTTTTTCTTCCATTAAAGGTATAAGGTATTCCTATCATAGGCTATCAAAGGCCTTCATTTGATTTAAAGCTTTATTAAGTATTTCATAGGCCTGCTTATACCTTGCATCTCTACAAAGCTTTTTAACTAAAAGCTCAGAAAGCCTTCCAACAAGGTATGTCGCATTCATCTTTAACGCACTTGGTAAAAGCTCATTCATGATAATTGGAAACTGATCCTTATCATCCTTTGAAATAAGGTCTAAATATTTAATATATAACGCCTCATAATCATTTAGCATTTGATAATCCTTATCTAGCAAATAAAACCTTTTACTATTATTAAAGAACATTGCTATATAATAATAAAATCTACTAACACCCTTATATGATTCAGGCTTTCTTGTTTTAAAATTATAGGCTCCATTTAAGAGGTCTATAGTTTGGGCATATTCACTTTTCTTAAACTTTTCAATCATTAGGCTAAACTCATCATAAATACCATTCATTAAATAATGCTTAGCCTTTAAGAACATCGCGTAATCATATCTTTTATGATTCATATGAGTGGTATTAAACTCCATAGTTCTATCAGCAATAGGAAGGAATCTCCTTGAGTTTGTAACATAATAAATATCAAGAAGCATATTCATAGCAATACCAAGTCCATATTCACTAGCATATGGAGATTTAATAACCTTCTTTAATATTTCAGTTGCATCCTTAAGCTCATTACATTTCTTATAAACCATTGCGCAAAATAGTGCAAAGCTAATAAGATCTGCTGTACTCATACATGCAGTTAGCTGATTAAGCTGGTTATTTATACAAATAGCCTCATCCTTTTTATTATGATAAATAAAGTAAATAAGCTTAATTAGCCTAGCCTTATAATTATCAAGCTCCTTAACCTTTAAGTAGGCCTTATCAATTTCATCACCATCATCATAATAAACAGCCTTTTCAACATTTGAAATCAAAGAGCTTAAATTATATAACGTTTTTAATTCCTCTTCATTTATTGATACCCTATCGCAGATTTTCTCAATAAAGAATGGGTTAGGATTAATATCGTTTCTTTCAATCTTACATAAATATGACACACTGCATACATTTTCTGCTGTTTCCTTTAATGTCATATTGTTCTTAAGCCTCTGAGACTTAATCTCTGTACCCAGGATACTAAAGGTCTCATCCTTTGTTTTTTGTCTGTTTTCAATTTCTAATAAAAGATTCATATTTATCACCTTATCTTGATTATATTTTTTTATTTTTAGCAAATAAACTATGCCCTCAAATAAAAATCGATATATTACAAAACATTTATGCACTTTTTGCATAATGCGTGTAAAATATTATCCCTAGATTAACTAGGGCTTACTAATAAAAATCACATATTATACTCTTTGATTTCATTATTATTATAGCACGACAATTTATCCTTTTAAAATTAAAATGCTTTTATGATTTTATCAAAAAAATAAAGGACATTATTTAGAAATAATGTCCTTACAATATGCTTTTAGCTTACAATTATTACAGCTTGGATGAGCTGATTTACAATAATACCTTCCAAAAAGTAATAGTAAATGATGGGCGTCTATCCATTCATTTCTATTTATTTTTCTTTTAAGCTTTAGCTCTACATCAAGGACACTATCATCCTTTTTTGCAAGACCTAATCTTTTAGATACTCTTTCAACATGAGTATCTACAGGTAGTGCAGGAGTATTGAAGGCCACAGCTAATACTACCTGTGCTGTTTTTCTTCCCACTCCTGGAAGTGATATTAAATCCTTAAATGTATTTGGTACTATTCCATTATATCTTTCTACTATAATCCTTGATAGATTAGATATATTACGGCTTTTAGCATCTGATAATCCTAAGGGCTTTATGATTTCCTTTATATCAGATACATTTGCTTGTGCAAGCTTATATACTGTATCATATTTTTCAAATAACGGAACGGTTATTTGATTTACATGCTTATCAGTTGTTTGAGCTGATAAAACTACTGCTACTAATAGCTCATATGGATTTCTCCAATTAAGCTCTCCTTTAGGAACTATAAATGTACGTAGTATATTTAAAATCTCATCTGTTCTAGACATTACTTAATCATAGCTAATGCCTTTTTGAAATCAGCAGATTTCTTGGCATCAACGGACTTATCATTATCATCAAGCATTTGATGATGATTCTTTAATAATACTCTTTCTACTGCGTTCATATTTACATTTCCCTTTTTAATAGTAGCCTTTACCGCATCTCTTATTTCAGCAGGAAGGAAGCCTTCCTTAACGAATCCTTCAATCTTGTTATACTCCATAGGAGTTATAACCTTATTAGCCCCCTGCTGATAAAGCTCTACTATTTCCTCAAGCTCTTCTTGAACCTTTTGTACCTGATTATTATTTATAAGCATTTCAAGCTTATCAAATAATGGCTTTATGGTTGGTCTTTCATCAGCTACGCCATTTTCATTTGTAGTGATTAGGGTACCATAAAGCTTCTTTTCAGTTAAGGATTCAAGTGCTCTTTCTACCTCTGGCTTTGATAGAGCTGTATCCTGTGAAAGCTTTGATATTCTTATTTTCTTTTGTTGCTTGATGTATTCTAATATCTTGATTAATACTACTACATCAGTTGGATTAAGATCTAAATTAGTATAATAATCAAGTATTAGCTTATTTACATCAAGATATCCTTCAACGAATAATTCCTCTAGCATCAAATCACCTACTTTGTTGCAGCCTTTTGTAATGCTTCCTTTGCAGCCTCCTGCTCAGCATCCTTCTTAGTACGTCCAAATCCTCTTCCCATAATCATTCCATCCATTTTAACAATGGCTTCAAAGGTTGTGTTATGTGAAGGTCCTGTCTTACCAACAATTTGGTATTCAAGTGATCTCTTATCAGCCTGTACAAGCTCCTGGAACACACTCTTATAATCCTTTATAGAATCCACCTCATCAAGATAAGGTACTACTATACGGTTAAATATTTCATATACTGTATCAAACCCAGCCTCTAAAAAGCAAGCTCCAAGAACTGCCTCAAATGCATCCGCAAGTATGGCAGGTCTTCCTCTTCCCTCAGATTGCTCCTCACCATTTCCTAAAAGTAAGAAATCCTTAAGTCCTAGATGATGAGCATATATATCTAAGGCCTCCTCACGAACAGACTGTGCTCTTTTCTTTGTCATAACACCCTCATCAAGAGTGTAATGTGTGAATAAATATTTAGACATAGAAAGCTCTAATACAGCATCTCCTAAGAACTCAAGACGCTCATTACACTCTCCACCATTCTCATTAGCGTATGATGAGTGTGTTAAAGCCTCCTTAATTAAGTCCTTATTAGTAAATGTAATGCCAAGTATAGCCTCTAAATCCTTAATTTGCTTCACTTGTATCACCACTATTCTTAGCTAAATCTTCCTTAAGCTTTCCAATAACATCCTTTAATACCATTTCACGTGCTTGTCTAATAGCATTATAGAATGCATGACTATCACTATTTCCATGAGCCTTGATAACAGGAGATTCTACTCCTACAATCATAGCTCCTCCTACCTCAGATGAATCTAATCTCTTAGCAAATCTCTTAAGGTTCTTTCTCATGAATAGATATCCAATCTTTCCACCCATAGAAGCCTTAATCTCCTGCTTAAGCATCTTAGCCATAGCCTTAGCAGTACCCTCAGTAGTCTTTAATACCATATTTCCTGTAAATCCATCAGATACAATAACTCTAACATCATTAGTTAAAACCTCATTAGGCTCAACATTTCCACAGAAGTTAATAAGCTTAGATTGCTCCAAAATATCATATGCAAGGTTATCAACCTCACGTCCCTTACCCTTCTCTGAACCAATGTTTATAAGTCCAACCTTTGGATTATCAAATCCTAAAATCTCATGAGCAATAATAGAACCTGCAACCGCAAACTCATGATAATGCTCTGGCTTTAGCTCAACATTTGCTCCTACATCTAGTAAAAGCTTACCCTTTCCATCAAAAGATGGAATAATTGGGCATAAAGCTACACGCTGCATAAGCTTAATACGTCTAATAATTAAGTGTGCTCCAATGATTAAGCATTGTGTAGGTCCACTTGATACAACCGCATCAACTTCCTTATTACGTCCTAAATACATAGCCTTAACCATAGAGGCCTCCTTATTAGAACGGATAGCCTTAACAGGATCATGCTCACCCATATCTAATACCTCTGTTGTATGAGATATAGTAATTCTTTCCTTATTTGTTAAAAGTGGATTGATTTTGGTCTCATCACCAACAAGAACAATCTCAATATCCTTAAATCTCTTTACAGCCTCCATAGCTGCTGGAACTGTGGTAGTGACACCAAAATCTCCACCCATCGCATCAATCGCAATTTTTATCATACTTAAATTCCTCCTCTAACTTAAATTATACAACATATCTTTTAGATATGTACTAATTTAATTTATTAATTTCATTTTCATTTTCTATAATACTTCTAACTATATCACTCTTATTACCATTAAGATAATCTAAGTATAGCCTATGTGCATCCTCTTTTGCCATATTAAAGGTATCAATATCAGATATAATACTATCCTTTATAAAGCCTGACTGTGATACTCCTAAAATATCACCAGCACCTCTCATTTTTAAATCAAGCTCTGAAAGCTTGAAGCAGTCATATGTAGTCTCCATAATAGATAATCTATCATTATCCTTATTAGATGCTAGAATACAACCTGATATTAAATCATTTCTTCCAACTCTTCCTCTAAGCTGATGAAGGGTTGATAATCCAAAGCGGTCAGCATTATAAATAACCATTAATGTCGCATTTCTTATATCAATACCTACCTCTATTACAGTAGTTGATACAAGCACATCAAACTCATGGTTTTTAAATCTTTCCATAACTAAATCCTTATTCTTCATAGAGCCATGAAGAGTCTCAAATCTTACACCCTCAAGATGAGGTGTAAGCTCTTGTAGGGCCTTGTCTATTGTATAAAGGTCATCATCAACGCTTTCCTCAATTAAAGGAACTACAACAAATACCTGATGTCCCTTTGAGACATTCTTATAAATAGCCTTACAAATAAACTCAAGATCTGTGCATCTTATAACCTTAGTCATAACATCATGCCTATTTTCTGGCTTTGCTTCTATTGATGTAATATCAAGATCTGCAAATCTTGAAATACCAAGGGTACGTGGTATTGGTGTTGCGGTAAGGAATAGGGAATCAGTATGTATTCCCTTATTAATTAAAGCCTGACGCTGCATAACACCAAAGCGATGCTGCTCATCAATTACTACAAGCCCTAAATTACTATAATTAACATCAAGGCTAAATAAAGACTGCGTACCAATTAAAATATCTATTTTATTATTCGCTAAATCCGTAAGGATTTCTCTTCTTTTCTTAGCCTTTATGCTAGAGTTTAAAAGCTCAACCCTAAGTCCTAGCCCCTCAAATAAATCTAAGGCCTTTATATAATGTTGGTATGATAAAACCTCTGATGGCACCATCATAGCTCCCATAAAGCCTGCAAGATAATTTGCGTATAGGGCTATAAAGGCTACAATAGTCTTACCACTTCCAACATCTCCCTGGATTAGTCTATTTAGTGGATGAGGCTCTCTCATCTCACTAAGTATTACACTAACCGCATTCATTTGATCATCAGTCAATCTAAATTGTAATCCTCTGATGAGCTCTAAAACCTTATTATAATCAAATACCTTAGGCTCCTTACGGTAAGTATCATAATAATACCTTAAGGACTCAAGCCTTATATTATATAAAAGATATGTCTCATACATTCTTCTATGAGCTGTCTTATAAATATCATCCTCAGATGATGGGAAATGAGACTTATAAAGGTATGAATTATAATCCATTAGATTATATTTAAGCCTTATATCCTCTGGAAGTATATCCTTAAGGATTGGCTTCTCCTTCTTAAAAATATCTAAAATAATCTTTTGTAAAACCTTATTAGATATTTTAATGGGATAAATTGGTTCAATAAACTCCTTAAAATCCTCAAAGAATATTTCCTTTAAGTAAAGAGTCCTCTCCTTTGGTCTAAAAAGGCCAAAAAAGGTATATTCCTCACCCTTTTTAAGCCTAAAGCGTAAATAATCCATACCAAATCCTACAACCTTTATTTTTTGGTTATTAGATTCAATACTAAAGACACAGGCCTTCATCCTTGAAATAAGCCCAATTGATGATATAAGCATTCCCTTAATGGTTACATTTATATCATCCTCTATATCTAATACATTACAAAGCTTATAGACGTTATACCCCTTTGGGGTAAGACGTATTAAATCCTCTAATGTATTTATAGATTTCTCATTTAGGATTTTTTCATATTTAGTTCCAATACCCTTGATGTCCTTAATGTTATCAGATAGCATAAATACTCCCACTAAAAAATTAAGAGGCTGGAGAAAACCAACCTCTTATTATTAAATATTAAAGATTAATTATTCAACAGAAATGATATATGAATAAATATCTTGTCCACCGTTGATTACCTCAACCTCTAAATCCTCATTCTTTGATTGAACATAATCAGCAAGCTCTGAAACCTCATCCTCTGTAATATCCTTACCATAGAAGATAGTTACAACTGATGAATCCTCATTAACTGTATTATCTACAAGCTTCTTAGCAGCCTCCATCTTTTCCTTAACAGAAACGATGATGTTACCATTGGCGATTCCCATGTAATCTCCATTGCTAATCTTAACACCCTTAATCTCAGTATCACGTACTGCGTATGTGATTTCTCCTGATGTAGCGTTACTAATAGCCTCTTGCATAGCCTCTACATTATCCTCAAACTTTGCAGTTGTATCGAATACCATAAGTGAAGCATATCCTTGAGCAATTGTCTTAGCCTTTAGAACTGCGACATGCTTGTTCTTGCAAAGCTTAACTGCTTGCTCTGCTGCAAGAATAACATTTGAGTTATTTGGAATGATAATAATATTATCAGCATTAACTGCATCTACTGCCTTTAGGAATGCCTCAGTTGATGGGTTCATTGTTTGTCCTCCATCAATGATGTAGTCGCATCCAAGCTCAGTGAATGTGTTCTTAATTCCCTCTCCGAAGCATACAGAAATAAGTCCATAAGTCTTATGCTCTTGCTTTGCCTCAGTCTTTTGAGGCTCCTCTACTACTGGTGCATTCTTATTTACAATTGAAATTGTAATGAACTCACCATTCTTTTGAAGAAGCTCTAATACCTTACCAGGGAACTCAGCGTTCATCTTAGTATCAAGATACTTATCATTTTGATTTAATTCAATCTTATCTCCTAAAGCCTCAAGAGATGGCTTAATAGAATCTAGCTTAAATCTATTAGGATACTTAAGCTCTAGCTTAACATCGATAGCGTAAGCGAACTTAGAATCATCCTTAGACTTAGTCTCAGTTGAAACCTCAAGCATTTCACCCTTAACAGCCATTAGCATTCCTTCGATAACCTTAACGAATCCAGCTCCTCCAGAATCTACTACTCCTGCTTCCTTTAATACTGGAAGAAGGTTTGGAGTATTAGCTAAAGACTTCTTTGCTTGTCCAATGTACTTCTCTAGTAAATCCTCTAAAGACTCTAGAGTCTCTTGCTTCTCGATCATCTCAGCAGACTCTCTTACAACTGTAAGAATAGTTCCCTCTACTGGCTCCATAACAGCCTTATAGGCTACCTCATATCCAGAAACTAAAGTTTGAACGAAATCGTTAAGATCAATTTCTGGCTTTCCGATTTCCTTAAGCTTTAAATACATTCCTCTAAAAAATTGTGAAAGGATAACTCCTGAGTTACCACGAGCTCCCATTAATAATCCTCTTGAAAAGATCTTAGATAAATCTACAACAGATGTAACCTCTGCCTTAGATATTTCTGTAACACCTGACATCATAGTCATTTGCATATTTGTTCCTGTATCTCCATCAGGTACTGGGAATACATTTAATGCATCGACTTCTTTATGTTGATTCTTTAAATTAATTGCGCCGTTGATTACCATTTTCTTAAGTAAATCACTATTTATAGCACATACAGACATATAATATGCCCTCCAATTCTTTATTCAATATTGCAATGACTTGTTAAATATACCATAAGGCGTTTAAAAAGTCAAACTCCCTTTACTCCCACAATACACGATTATTATATCATATAAATTAAAAATGTAAAACTTTTTTTACATATCTTATATATATTTGTGTTAAGATTTCCACATTAAATTTAAAGTCTTCTTCTTTTTTTACAAAAACATATTGATTTTATTTTTGGTTATGGTAAAATAGAGAGGCTTGATTAAATAAATTATAGCTTTAAGGAGGTAGTTCAATATGGCAAAGTGCTATGTAACTGGAAAAACAACTACATTTGGTAACAAAAGAAGCCACGCTTTAAATGCTAGCCGTCGTACTTGGAAGGCTAACCTTCAAACTGTTCATATCGTAGATGAGAACGGTAATGTTAAGAAGGTTAAGGTTTCAGCAAGAGCTTTAAAGAAGGGAAATCTAAATAGAGCCTAATGTACGCAAATCGGTTTTAAAACCGATTTTTTGCGTTTTATAGGGCAAATATATAAAAAATAAATGGACCAGCTGGTCCATTTTTATTTTACTTTAATAGATTGTCTATTCTTTCCTTACGGTTTTCGGCGTTCATTACATAAGATCCCGCAACAACTATATCAATTCCTGCATCCTTACAAAGCTTTACAGTTTCATCATTAACTCCACCATCTACCTCAATAAGATAATTGTAGCCATTCTTCTTTCTTAAATCATATAGCTCCTTAATCTTATCAACGGCATTTGGCATAAACTTTTGTCCACCAAAGCCTGGCTCTACAGACATTACAAGCACTAAATCTAAATCAGCTAGGTAATCCTTTATAGCACTAACCTCTGTCTTAGGCTTAATAGAAAGTCCTGCAAGCTTACCATAGCTTTTAATTTCCTTAATAGTTTCTTGTACAGGTGATTTTGATTCAACATGGAATGTTATAATATCAGACCCTGCCTCTGCAAAGTTCTTGATATACTTTAATGGATTTGAAATCATTAAATGTACATCAAAGATATTTTGTGGGCAATACCCTCTAAAGTCCTTTACAAACTTTGGCCCAAATGTTAGGTTTGGAACAAAATCCCCATCCATTACATCTATATGAATGTATTTTACAAGATTCTTTATATCCTCTAAATCATTTTTTAAATTTGAAAAATCACAAGTAAGTATTGATGGTGAAACTTCCATAATTATTAACCTCTATTCTTTATTATTTCTTCTCTCATTTTTAAATAGCTAAGATATCTTGTATCAAGTATCTTACCATTTAAATATGCCTCATATACACCACAGCCTGGTGTATTTTTTAAATGAGCACAGTCGTTAAACTTGCACATATATTCATCAAACTCTGGGAATAGATGTGGAAGCTCCTCCTCTGTTAAGTCAAAGAATGATAAATCAAACTTTGAAAATCCAGGAGTATCTCCTAAAAGGATTCCCTTATAGGAATATAGTGTAACCTCACGTGTTGTGTGCTTACCTCTTCCCAAGGCCTTAGATATTTCATTAGTATTTAGGCTAAAGCCAGGTATTATACCATTAATAAGTGTAGATTTACCTGCACCTGTTTGACCTGATAATACTGATACCTTACCTTTAAGTAATGATAATATCTTATTTCTTTCCTTAAGATTTAAGGAATTAACAAACAGCACCTGCCATCCAAGATTTCTATAGTAATCCATCTTTAAATTAAGGGATACATATTCATCATCTGTAAGTAGGTCTGCCTTAGATACGATTATAACTGGTGTTATATTTTGCTTCAAGATATTTACTAAAAACATATCAAGTAGATAAAAGCTAAATTGTGGCTCCTTAGCCGCAAATACTAATACTATTTGATCTACATTAGCTATATCTGGACGTATAAGAGAGTTTTTTCTTGGTAATACCTCTGTTATATAGCTATTACCCTCACTTTCCTCATATACTACAAAGTCTCCAACCTTAGGGCTAATCTTAATACGCGCTGTTGAAAGCTTTTTAGAAAGCTTGTTTGAATTCTTATTAAATTCTGAATCAGAGGAAACCTTCTGATATCTAAGTCTTCCTGAAGCCTTAGCACTGATTATGGTACCATCATCTAATAGTATCTGATAGTTACCACCATTTAAATTGATTACTCGACCCTTAGCCATAGACCCTCCTATTCCATATGTTTACTTCTAAGCTGTCCACATGCTGCATCTATATCTGCACCATATTCATAACGCTGTGTTACATTAATCTTACACTTCTTTAATGTATCAAAGAACTTTTGAGTATGCTCTCTTGTTGATTGAACGAATGGCTTTTCCTTAACCTCATTATATGGGATTAGGTTAACATAAACATTCATTCCCTTTAATAGATGAGCAAGCTCTAATGCGTTCTTCTCACTATTGTTTACACCCTCAAGAAGGATATATTCAATAGTTACTCTTCTATTAGTTCTTGCAATATATTCCTTTATTGCAGGAATTAGCTTTTCAAGTGGGTATGCCTTATTAACTGGCATTATTTGTGAACGTATTTCATTGTTTGGAGCATGTAGTGATATTGCAAGATTTGATTGAATATCCTCATTTGCGTAATCAAGGATACGTGGTACGATTCCTGATGTTGAAACACTTATATGACGTGCTCCTATTTCAAGTCCATGAGGATTATTAATAATATGAAGGAACTTCATAATATTATCATAATTATCAAATGGCTCTCCAATACCCATTACTACAACGTGAGTAATCTTTACTCCAACCTCATGCTCTACGCTCATAAGCTGTAATACTACCTCAGCGGCAGTAAGACCTCTTATACACTTCTTCATTCCTGATGCACAGAATGCACATGACATATTACATCCAAGCTCTGATGTAACACAGGCACTATATCCATATGGATGATGCATCAAAACAGTTTCAATTAGGTTTCCATCAAAAAGCTTAAAAAGGAACTTATGAGTTCCGTCTGTTGCTTGCTGATGTGTTACAACCTCAAGAAGGTCTAATGAAAAATCCTTCTTTAGGCTTTCTATTACATCCTTTTTAATATTTGTTATTTCATCAAATGATCTAATACCCTTACGGTATATCCACTCATATACCTGAGTGGCTCTAAATGGCTTTAATCCAATTGATACAAAATATTCCTTTAAATCATCTAAGCTTAATCCATAGATACTAGTCATTATTCTTCACCTTATACTTCTTATCAACCTTTTTCATGGCTGTATTCCTATCATTTTCATTTTCAAAGCCTGAAAGCTTTAGCATATATACAACTGATGAGTTTAAGTAAATAAATACCACATCATCAAAGTATGTTACCTTATAAATTAGTAGATAGTTAAGCTTTGTATGAAGCTTAGCTACTCCCGAATCAAGTGTAATATCCATACCATCATCATTAAATTGATACTTATACTTAAATCCACCTGATATAGATTTGTTTTGTTTATCTAAAAACTTGTCAGCAAATACTCCTAAAACAAATGGTAGTGCTGCTATTATAATTCCACATGGAATTAAAATATATGGAAGGAATGATGCGTCAAAGCTATTAGAGAATGTCGTAATTAAAAGCGCAATTCCAATAATTGCGATTATAATACCTATAATTGAAAAGCTTAATCCACCACGGATTGCAGATGTACGAGTACATTTGATAAGCTCTTCTCTTGAGATTTCACCTTTATTTACAATACGTTGTGATTCTTCTTCTAAAATCTCTATATCTTCCATAAATCTCACCACCATAATTTATTATATCATAATTTATAGTTTTAATACAATTAATAAAAGGTGGAAGAAATATTTCTTCCACCATTATAATTATCTAAGTCTTGCTTGGAACTCCATCTCAAGTCTCTTTACAATAGAGCTAATAGTCTTTTCAACATCACTAGCCTCTAAAGTCTTTGTTGGATCATTGAAGGTAAGCTTTACTGCAATACTCTTCTCATCTGATGCAACATTTTCTCCCTCGTATACATCAAATACCTTAAGGTCTACTAATGTCTTACGAGCTGTTTGACGGATTAAGGCAAGTATTTGCTCTGCCTCAAGAGCCTTCTTACATACAATCGCAAGGTCACGCTCAATTGATGGGAACTTTGTGATTGGCTCATACTTGAATGGCTTATTTAATAGGTCAAGTATTACATCCTCATTTAGCTCAAATACTACCATTCTTGGATAGTCATTTGCTTGAAGGAAGCGTGGGTGAAGCTCAGTTACAAATCCAACCATCTTCTCATCTGCATAAATAGATGCACATCTTCCTGGGTGGAAGTTCTTATTAAGCTCAGTCTCCTTCTTATACTTAACATTCTTAAGTCCAATACGAGCAAATAGGTTATCAAGTAATCCCTTAACTAAGAAGAAATCTACTGGAGTCTTTTCCATTTGCCAAAGTGATGATTGGAATAGACCTGTTAAGGCACCAGAGATTAGATTAATCTCAGATGTAGTATCATATCTCTTTCCAAGCTCAAAGAATGCTAGATCATTGAACTTACGAGCCTTATTATACTTAACAGCCTCACATACACCATTTAATAGAGATTGTCTCATGCAAGCTCTATCCTCAGTCATAGGCATTAATACCTTAATAGCATCTGCCTTATATGTAGTGAAGTTATCTAAATCAGCCTCATTAATTAATGAGTATGTTACAGTCTCATTTAATCCAAATCCTGATAATAGGTATCTTACATTTCTTTCAAGACGTTGCTTTGGTGTAAGTACTCCCTTATCATTTGTCTTAGGATTTACGGTTGGAATGTTGTTATATCCATAGATACGAGCAACGTCCTCAATGATATGCTGATCCCAATCCTCTAAATCCATACGGCGAGATGGAATCTCTATATCATATTGATTACCCTTTAGAGTATAATTATAGCTTAATGCATCAAATATTTCCTCTAAGCACTTCTTATCAAGTGATGTACCAAGTACCTTATTAACCTTATCTAGAGTAATCTCTACATGGCTATTCTTATAAGGGGCTGGATTGTTATTTGCGATTTCCTTTGAAATCTCAGCACCACATAATGTTTCAAGTAGGTATAATGCATAGTCTAATGCTCTTTCTACACGAGCATAGTCAATCTTACGCTCAAAGCGTGTAGATGACTCACTCTTTAATTGAAGACGCTGTGAAGTCTTTCTAATCTTAAGAGGGTTAAAGTATGCAGCCTCTAGTGCTACATTTACAGTATCCTCTGTAACCTCTGTAGAGGCTCCTCCCATAACACCTGCAACACAAATAGGTGTAGTACCATCAGTGATTACGATATCATCTGATGTAAGTACTCTATCCTGGTCATCAAGAGTCTTGATAGTCTCTCCATCCTTAGCGTTACGAACTAAAATCTTTGAACCAAGCTTATCAGCATCAAATGAATGTAATGGCTGTCCCATTTCCATTAATACATAGTTTGTGATATCAACTACATTATTAATAGGTCTGATTCCTGATGCGATAAGTCTTGCACGCATCCATTCAGGAGACTTTCCAATCTTTACACCCTTAGCATATCCTAGAGTATACTTAGGACAATCCTCCGTCTTAACCTCTACAGATACTGGGTTCTTAATATTCTTAAAGCTAGGCTTATTATTTTTAACATTAACCTTCTGTCTTAGTGTAGCCGCAACATCAAATGCTACTCCTTCAATAGAAAGTAGGTCTGATCTATTAGATGTAAGCTCTAGGTCATATACATAGTCATTTAAGCATAGATACTCAAGTGGGTTTGATCCAACCTTTGCATCCTCTGGTAATAGATAAATACCATCCTTGAACTCTTCAGGAACATACTTATCCTCAAATCCTAGCTCCTGTAGGCTACAGCACATACCATTTGATTCAATACCACGAATCTTTGAAGCCTTAATCTTAAAGTCTCCAGGAAGTACTGCACCAACACGGGCAACAATAACCTTCTTACCCTGGCTCATATTAGGAGCTCCACAAACGATTTGTGATACTCCATCACTAAGCTCAATTTGGCACTTGTGAAGGTGAGTTCCCTCAACCTCCTCACATTCCTTAACATAACCAACCTCTAGGTTAGTTGCTGTTGTAAGAGGATATTCCTCCTCTATTTCAACAACGTGAGCTGCAATAAGCTTTGAAAGCTCTTCTGTTGTCACATTAGATAAATCAATGTAATCCTTTAGCCAATTAAATGAAACCTTCATAATTACTTAACCTCCTTGAACTCACGTAAGAATCTTACATCATTGATGTAGAAGTTTCTTATATCATCAATACCATTCTTTAGAATAGCAACTCTTTCTACTCCAATACCGAATGCGAATCCTTGAATCTTCTTAGGATCATATCCTGACATCTCAAGAACCTGGTTATTAACCATACCAGCTCCTAAAACCTCAATCCATCCAGTACCCTTACACATAGAGCATCCCTTTCCACCACACTTTGAGCATGAAACATCAACCTCAACAGATGGCTCAGTGAATGGGAAGAATGAAGGACGAAGTCTTATCTCATTCTTTTCTCCAAACATCTTATGTGCAACCTCAAGAAGTGCTCCCTTAAGATTAGCGAATGTAATATCCTCTCCAAGTACTAATCCCTCACATTGCATAAATTGATGTGAGTGAGTTGCGTCATCAGCATCTCTTCTATATACCTTACCTGGACAAATAATCTTAATAGGCTCACCCTTCTTAAGCTCCATTGTTCTTGCTTGAACTGGAGATGTTTGAGAACGTAGTAAAACCTCAGGATTTATATAGAATGTATCCTGCATATCACGAGCAGGGTGTCCCTTAGGAAGGTTTAGCTTTTCGAAGCAATACTCATCAGTTTCAATTTCAGGTCCTTCTGCAACCTCATATCCCATACCAATGAATAAATCCTCAAGCTCCATAACAATCTCATTTAGAGGGTGGATAGAACCTTGATTAAAGCTATATCCTGGAAGAGTTACATCAATAGTCTCCTCCATAAGCTTCTTATTAATCTCCTCCTCGTTAAGCTCATCAAGCTTAGCTAGGTAGGCATCCTCCATTTCCTTCTTAGCAACGTTTGATAGCATTCCAAGCTCCTTCTTTTCCTCAACAGAAAGGCTCTTCATTTGTGCCATAATTGCAGCTAAAGGTCCCTTCTTACCTAAGAAGTTAGCCTTATGTGCATTTAACGCAAGCTTATCCTTAACACTTGCAAACGCAGCCTTGGCATCATCAACAATCTTCTTTAAATCATCTTTAACCATAATTTTCCTCCTATATATAATAAAAAAATCGTCCTTAAATTAAGGACGATTGAAATAACCGTGGTACCACCTTAGTTCAGGATTATATCCTGCACTCATTCTACCTGTAACGTAGGTTATACGGATGCGATTAACACCACTCCAAAGTGAATTCAAACATTTCCTCCCTAGAAGCTTTCACCATAATGCTTCATTCTCTAAAGAGATTTCATATTTTACTACTCTTTATCATCATATTACTAGATAATTATAACACTATTAAAAAATTATTCAAGATTAAAATTTCCACCTAATATTATATATTATGCTATAATAGTATTGGTGAATGATATGAACAAATATATGATTAATAAAATTAATATGTATCAACAAAATAAATCACCATATTCTATGAAGAAATGTAGATTTCTTCCTACCTGTAGTGAATATGCTAAAATCTGCTACGAGCGATTTAATTTCTTCAAGGCCTCATACCTTACATTGAAGCGCCTTGCTAAATGTAATCCATTTCATAAGATGACAGTAGATTTGCCACCCGAAGAAAAAAAGTATCGTCACAAGTACGATACCTTAGAAGAAACACTTAATAAAATGTATTTCGAAAGCCTATTAAAGTAGGCTTTTATTTTTTTATTAAAACTGTCTTGTCTAAAAGACAATCAACCTTATGCTCCTTAT
>JAILRQ010000072.1 GCA_024698125.1 Acholeplasmatales bacterium | reverse complement strand
ACCTTCTCTGAATATGTATTTTCCTGTAGGTGTAGTGGCTTAATACCATTAACACAGTTAACAATAAGACCACTATCAGTTTTATTAACCCAAAAATCCTTAGGATTAGCTGGTGTTTGGAATGAGATTCCAATCTTATTCTTAAAATCAGAATTAAGCTCTATTTTATAATCAGATTTCTTATCAACTAAATAATCCCATTCACTTACAGGGGTACCTGCAATAAGTAGGTCTCTTGCGTTACCGCAAATAGGCCAGTCATTATACCATGTAACAGGCTCTAGGTGAACAATTCTTCCATATGGTCTCATATCCTGGAAGTGGATAAAGGCCCACTTATCCTCTCCAAGGTCAATTAAGGCACCCTGGTGAGGTCCATTTACCATAGTTTCACCCTGCATTAAAACAATCTTTGATTCATAAGGTCCATAGATATTCTTACTTCTTAAGGCTACCTGCCATCCACCCTTAACTGAACCAGCTGGTGCCATAATGTAGTAATATCCATTACGTTCATTAAACTTAGGTCCTTCAATTGAAGGATTATTCTCATGACCATCATATACAATAGTATATGTGTCACTTAAGCATTTGCTTAAATCATAAGACATTTCATATATACCAAGGCATGAATTAAATCCCATTCTTGATTTAGCAAAGCCTACAATACAATAGCACTTACCATTAGTCCAAATAGGACATGGATCCTCAAGCCCCTTTTGACTAATCACAAGCTTTAATGGTGACCATTCACCATAAATATCCTTAGTATGTGTTTCATATATTCCATCATCAGGCATAGGTATTAGACAATAAAATACTCCATCATTATATCTAATAGATGGTGCCCATGATCCCTTACCATGTAATACCACATCATATCTTTCATCAAGACTATCATAAATATAGTTAATTATTTCCCAGTCTACAAGGTTCTTTGAGTGAAGAACTGGAAGTCCTGGCATATAATTAAATGATGAGGCTACCATATAGAAATCCTCTCCTACTCTAATAGCATCTGGATCACTAAAATCCTGTTGAATAATTGGATTAAAATATTTCATAAAAAATCCTTCTTTCTACTTAACTTAATTATAATAATAGTATATAATACTATTGAAATCTAGTCAAAATCGTACAAACTTTTATAACAATCGGAGATGAAGCACATGGATAATCAAATTAACAGCAATCTACAGGAAATGGTAACACACGGAACTATTGAGTTCCCTTTTGTTATTTATAATAAGGAATTCGACTTAAATAATCTTTCCTATATTTCTTGCCACTGGCATAATGAAATGGAAATAATTTATTGCTATAACGGTGAGCTTTTATACACCGCAAACAATAAGCAATTTCGTCTTAACAAGTCTAATGCCATAATGGTTAACCAAAATATAATTCACCAGGCTGATATGACTGATAAATCAAATTGGTATGCCATCCTATTTGATCCAAAGCTTATATATGGCTTCGATGAATGTAGTATAAAGGATATATTTGAAAATATCAAGTTTGACTCTATATATATTGATAATCCAAAGTACATTGAAGCCATTCAAAAGCTTATCTATGACTACTTCTTACCTAAATCCCCTCTAAAGCCCTTAAAGGTTAAAAGAGATTTAATAAACCTATATACATCAATTATAGATGATGCCTATCGTAGTGGTGAGATAAAGGCCTATAAGCCTACATCAGAAATGATTAAGGTTAAGGCTATGCTTGACTACATCTATCTTAACTATAAGAATAAGATATCAATAGATGATATTGCTCGTGAGGTTGGTTCATGCCGTAGTGAGGTATGTAGAATATTTAAGGATGCCTTAAATACCTCTATTTCTGATTATATATTGAAATTAAAGCTTGAAAAGAGTATAACACTATTAATGTCTGATAACCTATCTATTACAGAGATTGCAGAGCAATCTGGATTTAATAGCTCAAGCTATTATGCAGAAGCATTCAAAAAGGTTATAAAGATGACTCCAAGAGAGTATAAAAAGAAAAACTCAAAGGAAGGTTTTACATATGAAGGATAATTTATTACTTGAGGTTGTAAGCTCAAAGAATACAACAGCCATTAAGAAGGCTATATATGAAACATTTAAGGATTATGATAAAACAAAGGATCCTTACTACCTTTATCTTGTATCATTAGATAATATAGATATTAATACCCTTACTGTACCTCTATGTAGAGCCTACATTAAGTACCTTATTGATTTAGATGATAGAGAGTTTAAGAATACCTCTATTGAAAATGGAACTATTCATAAGATTTTAAGACGTATGAAGGCTATTTATGATATAAACTATCTATTCTCTAACAAAGCCAACAGCAATAACTATTTTGAGGTTATGAACTTCCATGGATGGTATGATAGAGATTATGCAGATAAGCTTAAATATAGAACTAAGGAAAAGCCTATTAATGCGGATGTTGAGCTTATGCATATAGATGAGGCTGACTTCAGCTATCTATGCTCACTTCTTACTATGCTTCTTCGTGAAAATACTGCATATGATGATCCTTGGAATAAAAAGAGATTACCATCTGGTGCAGTTGATAAGATTTTAACAAAGATGATATCACTTATCCTTATTGGATCTTATTTTGATGAGGAGGATGAGCTTCTTGACATCTAAGAATCTAGATATGACTG
Organism: Acholeplasmatales bacterium; assembly: GCA_024698125.1. Lineage (GTDB taxonomy): Bacteria > Bacillota_I > Bacilli_A > Acholeplasmatales > Anaeroplasmataceae > UBA3206. The sequence goes on along the minus strand of JAILRQ010000072.1, from coordinate 497 downwards.
AAGGAAACCTTTATAAAAAGCTTTGGATGTTTACCATTCCTTTAATATTTGCAGGACTTCTTCAGCTCTTATACAACGCATGTGACTTGGTTGTATGTGGTAGATTCGGATCTGAGCACTCAGTTGGAGCAATAGGTGCTACAAGCTCTATTATTAATCTAATATTAAACTTCTTCATAGGCCTATCTATAGGTACTAATGTACTTATGTCTAGAGCCTATGGATCAAAGGACGAGGAAAAGGGAAAAAGAATTGCCTACACATCAATGATTCTAAGCGTAGTACTTGGAATTATTGTAACTATAATTGGAGTAATAATTAGTCCATACTTCCTAGAATGGATGGGTACTCCAGATGAGCAGATAGATTTATCTACTGATTATCTTCAAATCTACTTCCTTGGTTCAATATTTACTTTAATTTATAACTTCGGTGCGTCACTTCTTCGTGCGACAGGAGATTCTAGAAAGCCATTTATATTCCTAGCTACTGCTGGT
>JAILRQ010000029.1 GCA_024698125.1 Acholeplasmatales bacterium | reverse complement strand
GAGGTAGTTGCAACAGAGTCTTCTTATGGACACTATATCACATCAATAAATAGTAGCGTAGTAGATGCAAATTATTATGTCGCAATTTACGAGAATGGAGAAATGGCACAGACAGGTATAGATGGTTTAACCATTGATGCTGGAGATCTATTCGAGTTTAAGGTAGAATGCTGGAATACTACATCTTCTGGATATGGAGCATTTGATGATTATGATGTTTTAGTTGATAAGGCATTATATCATTATGCAAAGACATATATGCAGGATTTAAATGCTCAATCTACAACATATAGTGATTCAAACTATTGGAACTATATGCTAAATGATTTAATGATAGCTAATAGCTATGATACAAATCTATTTAAGACATTAACTAATGATTCTGTTAAGTCTGCACTAGAAAGCGAAGATGTAACAGCCCTATCAGGAGCTAAAATTGGAAAGTATTATTATGCAGCTAAGTCATTTGGTGTAGATCTTACATCATTTACAGCAGCATATCAAACAGTAATTAATGATATTGATACAACATATAGTGATTATGTAACACCATTTGTTATTTCACCTGCAAAGGAATTAAATGTAACATCTGATAATCTTACAACATTAGTAGAAAATGCTACACAATCTAGTACTGAATATGGAATAGATGGTCTTGTATGGCAGGTAGCTACACTTGCTATGTTTGATAAGTATGATGATTCTACAATACTTTCAAACTTTAACTATAGAACAACAACATATGGATGTACATCAGTTGCAATTCAGCTACAAGCCTTTGCAGCTTTAAATGTATCAGCAAGAGACTCTGCATATGAGGTTGATTCAAAGGATATCATTGAGGTATTATTTGATGATTTCTATGATTCAGATTTAGGACTTATTAAGGTAAAAACATCTGATACTGGAACTAATATGTCAACAAACCAAATATATGCATCATTAGCAGCATATAAGGTTCAAAGAGACAAGGGAGCCGCAGCTTATCTTTATGCTTAAAAGAATAGGGAGGATAAGCTTTGCTATCCTCCTTATTTTGCTAATGATACTCACAATAATCTTTGTATTTAAAACTGATACTAAAGCTTCATCAGACGGACATGTAAATGTAGTTGTAAAGAATATTGATGGAGAAGTAGTATCAAATAAAAGATTAGAGTATGAAACGGATGATAGCTGGTATAAGCTTTTAGATGAAAACTATGACCTAACATGTAATGAAACACAATATGGTCATTTTATAACTGGTATAGATAGTATTACAACAGATATCTATACTAACTGGATATGGCTAGAGGTAGCCTATCTAAATGATGGAGTAAGCTATAGTGATGAAATAGACTTTTCTAACTATGCCTGCTCTGATGCCCAAACTGGTATAGACCAGCTTGAGCTTATAGATAATATGGTGCTTGGTATAGTTGAGCGTGATAACAATCACCAAACAACTATATTTAGTGATACTATATCAACAAAGACTACAAATAATTATAAGACCTTTAGAATAGTAGTATATATTCTAATAGCTATCTTTATAGTAGGTCTTATAATATATGGTGTAATTAATAATAGAATATCAAAGGATAAGATAACTATAAGAAAGATGTGTATACTATCTTTAATGGCCGTTATTTTATTTGTGCAGGAGGAAGCTTTAACAATGCTGCCAAATATTCAGCTAACCTTCCTTCTAATATCACTATTTGCGGCTATATTTGGTATTAAATACAGCCTTATAATAGTTTGTATACATGTAATACTAGATAATGTAGTAATGGGATCATTCACGCCAATAGTAATGATTCCAATGCTTATAGGCTATACTATACTTGTTATAGTTATGAATCTAGTTAAAAATGAAAATCTAGTAATAAAGGTAGTATGTGCAAGTATATGCTCATGGATATACTGCATGCTATTTTTATTTGCGAATGCCTTATGGCTTGATATAGATGTTCATGCATACTTTATTGCTGATATTCCATTTGAAATATTACTTGTATTATCTACAATATTTACGATTACATATCTTTATAGACCTTTAGAGAAGGTTATTTCTAGAGAGTGGAATAAAAATCAAATAGTAGAAGACATAGACCAGGATGAATAATCCTGGTTTTATGCTATAATTAAAATAGTGGGATGTGATAAAAAATGGATTTTTTATATAAGGATATAGTATATGATTTTTCATTATATAATTTACTTTGGTACTTTTTAATATATGCCTTCCTAGGATGGTGTATGGAGGTATGCTATGCAGCCTTTAAAACTAAAAGCTTTATAAATAGAGGATTTTTAAATGGTACATATTGCCCACTTTATGGTGCTGGTGCCTGTGTCGTTTTAGTTTTACTAGAACCAGTCTCAAATCACCCATTTTTAGTCTTTTTATTATCAAGCCTTATAACAACTGCTATTGAGTTTTTAACAGGGCTAATTCTTGAACTTTTATATCATAAGAAGTGGTGGGATTACTCAGGAAGAAGGTTTAATATTAAAGGCTATGTATGCCTAGAGTTTTCAATTATCTGGGGTATATGCTGTCTATTAGTATATGACCTACTACATCCAATTGTACGCTGGCCTGTAAATCATATACCACATAATGTTGGTATTTGGCTACTTGCAATATGGCTATTAGACTTTGTTTTGGATGTAGTAGTATCTACAGTTCAAGCAACAAGGTTTGCAAAGTATGTTACAAAGATTACAGAAAGAGAGAAAAAAGGAAGCGACACCATTGGAGAGAAGCTTGCAGGTGCTACTATTAAGCTAATGGATTCTGCAAGTGAAGCAAAGGAGAAGTATGCTATTAAAAGATCATCTAAGCGTCTTTTAAAGGCCTTCCCTACAATGAAGGATAAAAGGGATAAATCTATTATTGATACCCTAAGAGAAAAAGCCCTTTTAAAAAAACAAAAGAGGGCTATTGAAAAATATAATGAGCTTAAAGAAGAAAAGGATGCCTAGCTAGCATCCTTTATCTTTTCTTAAGCGCAAGTAATACTCTTAGTGCGTCCTTATCGTAATAATTTTCAAAATCTCCTGAGATATTTACAACCTGGAATAGTGGGCTTTCTGTAAATAGCTCTAGAGGATAGTAGTATTCATAATAATCCTCACTAATATTATCATCATCTGATCTAATATCTAGATGGTGATGTAAGATATTAGGATCCTTTAAATCAATCTTCCATCTATAGCTACAAGAGATTGTTTCCTTCTCTTCATCCTTAGGAGATTCAAGATAAGCCTTATGGCTAAACACATCAAGAAGAAGGAGACCTCCCTCTGCTAGATGGTCGTAGCAGCACTTAAGTGAATCTAAAACCATTTCCTTTGTAGGAAGATGGTTGAAGGAATCAAAGTAGCATGTGATAATATCATATTTCTCATCTATTTTAAAGTTTGTCATATCCATGTGATATAGTGGTATTAAAAGGTGGTTCATCTTAGCCTTTTGCTTTCCTACCTCAAGCATTGTATCAGAAAGGTCAAGCCCAGATATATCATAGCCTTCACTTTTCATAATAATAGCGAAAGTTAAGGAACCGCAGGCTAGATCTAATATCTTAGACTTTTTATTACAAAAGTTTAGAGTATAATCTACCCAGTCTAGATAATCTAGCTCCTGCATTATATCATCATAATAGTAACCGAAATCTCTATAATCGTTCATAGGAACACCTCTATTTGATTATATCAAATAAGGGATATAAAATAAAGTGTTCTATAATTGATAAATTCAGTAAAATATAGTATTATAGTATTATGTAATTTTTAATAAGGAGAACATTAAAATATGAAGAGCGTTGCAAGATTTGAAAAAGTATCATTTGAACAATTTTTAAAGGATTTTAAGGATACATTCCCTATAGATGATGCGATTATTAAGAAAATATATGATAATATTAAGCTTCCTAAAAGAGCTACTGTTGGAAGTGCAGGATATGATTTCTATACACCTGTTGAAATAAGACTTAATCCAGGTGAGACTGTAAAGGTTCCTACAGGTATTAGATCATATATTGAAAATGGATATGTATTAGAAATATATCCACGTTCAGGTCTTGGATTTAAATATAGATTACAATTAAATAATACTGTTGGTATTATTGATAGTGATTATTATAATTCTAGTAATGAAGGTCATATCTTCATTAAGATTACAAATGATAGCAATGAGGGTAAGAGCCTTATTGTTAATGAGGGTGATGGATTTGCTCAAGGAATATTTAAGGAGTTCTTCATTACCTATGATGATGACGCAGATGGTGTGCGTGATGGTGGATTTGGAAGTACCACAAAGAAGGAGTGTAAGTAATGAATAAGCTTACTAAGGCTATATTTCCTAACTTAAAGTATAGTAAGGAAGATATATTAAATAAATATAAAAGAAGAGATGAGAATACTGTTGTGACAAGGCTTGCGCCTTCTCCTACAGGATTCCTTCATATAGGTGGAGTATATACTGCAATGATTAATGAGCATATTGCTCATCAAAATGGTGGAGTATTTATGCTTCGTATTGAGGATACAGATAAGAAAAGAGAGCAGGATGGTGCTGTAGATATTATCTGTGAGGTATTTAAAAGATTAGGACTTAATCCTGACGAGGGAGTTATTACTCCTGGTGAGGAGAAGGGAGAATATGGACCATATACTCAATCAGAGCGTGTAGACATTTATCATGCATTCGCAGCTGATCTTGTTGAGCGTGGTCTTGCATATCCTTGCTTTGCAACTGAAGAAGAGCTTAACGAGATAAGAGATAAGCAAACCTTAAACAAGGAAACTCCAGGATACTATGGAAAGTATGCTTTATATAGAGATTATCCTGTAGATGAGGCTATTAAGCGTATCGAGGCTAAAGAAGAGTTTGTTTTAAGATTTAGAGTACCAGAGGATGAGCCACAAAGAGTTTCAATCACTGACCTTATTAAGGGCGAGATTGAAATGGATAATAACTTTAATGATTTCGTATTATTAAAGAATGATATGGTACCTACATATCATTTCGCTCATGCAATTGATGATTATTTAATGGGAACTACTGTTGTAATAAGAGGAGATGAATGGATTTCATCACTTCCTATTCATATTGAGCTATTTAAGTATTTAGGTTTTAAAAGACCAGATTATGCTCATGTAGCCCCTGTAATGAAGATGGATGGAGAGTCTCGTCGTAAGCTTTCAAAGCGTAAGGACCCTGAGGCTAACGCTATGTTCTATATTGAAAAGGGATATCCAGTTAAGGCTATCTACGCTTATCTTTATACCCTTATCAATTCTAATTTTGAGGAGTGGTATCTACAAAACCCTACCCTTGATCTTAGTGAGTTTAAGTTTACCTATGAGAACATGGGAATTGATGGTCCACTATTTGACCTTCAAAAGCTTGATAACATCTCTCGTGAGATTATCTATAATACAGATGTAGATACTAATGTAAAGAATATGCTTGATTGGGCATATGAGTTTGATAATAGCCTATACAATAGACTAACTCAAAACCTAGAGCTATTAACAAATATCTTTAAGACTCAAGGACCAGACTCAGCTGAGCACCGTAAGGACTTAGCTAACTATAGCTCATTTATAAGTGAGTTTGGATTCTTATATAATGATATATTTGAACAAAATCCTCCATCAAGAGAGCTACTTCTTGAAAATGTATCTGAGGCAAATGTTGAGCTATTAAGAACTGAGTATTTAAAGTATTTTGAGGAGTTAAAGAATGGATCTGAAAAAACAATGAAGGATTTAGCTAAGGAGCTAGGATATACTGATAAAAAGAAGTATACAAAGAATCCTGAGGCCTATAGAGGAATGTTCCCTGAATTCTATCATTTCCTACGTATCCTTGCGACTGGTAAGACACAAGGAATATCAATGGATGATGTAATTAAGGTAATAGGACTTGATGAGGTTATAAGAAGAGTAAAGGAGTTCTAAAATGAAGAAATACAAAGAAATAACATTACAGCTTAGAGTTAATAGATTCCTTCATGGAGATAAGCCATGTGTTATAACAGTTGTTCCAAATAATGGTAAGATTTTTAGTCCAAAGAAGAATCAAAAGTTTGTAATGACAATTCTTAAGGATAATAAGCTTTATTTCCATAGAATATCAAATATATTCAATGACTACCTTCCAGAGGAGGATTTTAGATTATCACTAGAGAAGGTAAAGGCTTATACAATAGAGCCACAAACAAAGCTTGTTAATAGATATACTCTATCTACTAACGAAGGATTATATTTCCAATTTGATGTAGTTCATGGAACAAAGCAGTCATATGAAACTGACCATAACCTTGAATCTATTAAATCTGTTATGAGATCAATGGGTATTAAGGAAGAGAAGGTCGGAGAATAATGGCAAGAGAGCTTACACAAAAGGAAAAGGATTTAATTAAAAAATATGAATCCCCACAGCGACCTAAAAATAAGCCTACTAAAGAGGATTATTTAAAGGAAACTGATAGGAATTATAAGGACGGAGACAGAAATTAATGATAAAAGCAGGAGAAATGAATGAGCTTAGTGTTCTAAGAAAATCTGACTTAGGATATATGCTTACAGATGGTAATGATGAAGTATTACTACACTTTAAGGAATCAGATAAGGAATTAAATATTGGAGATAAGGTAGAAGTATTTATTTATTTTGATTCAAAGAATAGACCAACTGCAACTACTCATACTCCATATGCAACATTACAAGCCCCTGGATTTGCTAAGGTTGTTGAAACTGTATCAAATCTTGGAGTATTTGTTAACATTAATACACCAAAGGATGTATTAATCCCACTAGACTACCTACCTTATGATAAGCAAATGTGGCCTGAAATTGATGATATGATTTTAATTTCATTAAAGATGAAGAAGGATTCATTCATCGCAAAGCCACTTAATAGATTTGATATTATAGATCTTCCAAAGACTAAATCATATGAGAAGGATGATGTAGTTGATGGTTATGTTATAAGACCAGGTGTTGAGGGTGTAGGTATTGTTACTAAGGATATGCAATATATCTTTGTACATAAAACTCACCTAAGAAGAGTTTATAGGCTTGGAGAGTTTGTAACTCCAAAGATTATAATGGTTAAGAAGAATGAATATAATGGTTCACTTACTCAAAATAAGGAGCTTATGATTGGAACTGATGAGGAAATCATTCTTAACTATCTAAGAGCACATGATGGTGTTATGAGCCTTACAGCTAAATCATCTAGTGAAGAGGTAGAAGGTGTATTAAAGCTTTCTCGTAAGGCCTTCAAGAGAGCCTTAGGTTCACTATATAAGGAGCATAAGGTTGATTGTCTTTTAGACAAGACAGTTTTAATAAAAAAATAAAAGCCTACTTTAATAGGCTTTCGAAATACATTTTATTAAGTGTTTCTTCTAAGGTATCGTACTTGTGACGATACTTTTTTTCTTC
>JAILRQ010000026.1 GCA_024698125.1 Acholeplasmatales bacterium | reverse complement strand
CTCGGAACCATATGATATATCCAAATTATCAACAGCATAGCAATCATCATCCAATGAATCAATATCAGTATTAGATAGCATATAGGCATAAGAGTCCTTTCCAATACCACTTCCACTAACAAAGCTATATTCATATAGATTTATAAATGCTATAGCTAAAACCACTCCTATTACAATAAGAGCTGCCTTTAAGATTTTCGCTCTCTTATTCTTAGCTCTAAATCCAACATAAGCCTCCTTTAGCTCATGAAGGATTCTTTTAAATGGATGTGGCTTTTTAATATCATTATACCAAGAGTTATCAAAATTAAACTTGTCCTCGATTTGCTCCTTTTCTACATCCTCATACTTCTCATTTACAAGCTCAACATTAGCCTCTTCAATGTTTTTAATAAGTACATTTGACTTGATGTAGTAGGTACCATTTATTTCTACAAGTGTAAGATTGATATCTGGATTCTCTTCGTTACTATAGATAACAGTCTTAATCTTATCTCCATCATCAATCTTATTCATATCTCCTAGATATACCCTGTAATCTAGTCTATTTTTAATTGCCCTTGAATCAGCATTAGTAACAGTTCTTATATTTTGGATAGCTCCATCCTTAAGCTCAACAATTGTATCTGAATAATATTCAGCAAGTGGCTTATCATGAGTTACAAGTAAAACTAATGCTATTTGTGAAATATTCTTTAAAATATTCATGATTTCAACTGAGTTCTTTGAGTCTAGATTTCCTGTAGGCTCATCTGCAATTAAAATCTTAGTTTTCTTAACTAATGCACGTGCAATAGCTACACGCTGCATTTGTCCTCCAGAAAGCTGACCAGCAAGCTTTTTACGGAACTTATATAATCCTACGGCTGTTAGGGCGTATTTAATACGCTTTGATACCTCCTCAGGATCTGTTATATCTATAACATCTAGCTGTAATGCTAGGTTATCATATACAGTACGATTAGGTAATAGATTATAGTGCTGGAAGATATATCCAATATGCTCACTACGATACTTATCTACATTACCCATTTTATATTTAGTGAATGTAGTCTCATCATAAGCTATAGCTCCACTATTATATCTATCAAGACCTCCAATTACATTTAGAAGTGTAGTCTTTCCAGCTCCACTATCTCCAAGTAAGGATACAAGTCCAGTTGATGGAAGGTCTAGGGAAGTATTATTAATTACATGAATTTGATTTGATTTACCCTTGTTAAAGTATTTTTCTAAATTATTAACCTTTATCATATTACTTCACCTGCTTTAACCCTTCTCTTACTGTAAAATGGAATAATCTATAATTAAACCTCTTAGCAAGGAATAATCCAAGTAAGCACATTACAGCAAAGTATAATGCAGTTACAAATAACGAAATATCCTTAAATAATGTAACTGCTGGATGATCTATAACAAGTGCTAGAATTCTCGCAAGTATGTAAGCTAGAATAGACGTTGCTATAACTGAAATCATCGTTTCATATCTTACTATATATTTCATATCCTTTTTAGTGACTCCAAGAGTACGGAATATATTATAAGATTCGGATTTTGATTTAAACACAACAGCAAGAATAGCATATGAAATAAAGTATACAATAATTAAAACCAAAGATGATCCAATCATTGTAGCATACTCTTCAATGTGATTTAATACAATTTCAAGTCTTGTAAGTGTTGTATAGGTTTTACAATCTATAACGTAGCAATCAAGAGCTTTAGCAGCCTTCTTCATTTTCTTCTTATTTCCATAGCACGCTACCTCATAGGCCGTAACATCATCAAAGAAATCATAACCTATTGTAAGTACTGGATATGAAATAGTTGTATCAATAGTCTTAATGCTTGAGCAATCCTTCATAACATTATTATAGTAATATAAAACATAATTTAAAGAATCACTTGATACAGACAATGAGCTTGTAGTAGTTAGATCAAAGTTATAGGCTACTGTCTCAACAGAGTATTCTGAGGTGCTTTTAGTTGCTTTAATCATACCATTAAGCTTAACCATTGAATGAATCGTATCGTTATAGCAAATAACAGGATCTGAAGTGTTTAATGAATCACAATAAGCTACACCTGTAACTAGATATTTATTATCCCCATCTAATGAATTATATAAATAAAATGTATTATTACACATAAACTTTAATTCGCTCTTAGTCCAATAGCTACTATTAAATAAAATCATACATTCGTAGGTATCCGAAGGCTTTACTCCATAAACAATATTATAATCCTTTGGATTTGGCTCGTAACATGCAGAATAAGTATAATCCCAATTATAGTCATTTGAAAAATTAAAGTATCCTACATGACTTTCATAATAAAACTCATTTGTATAATATGTATCACTAATACTTTCAATCTCTTCTGTAGTAAATGCAGAATGATCATATTTAGATACTAATATTTTATCATCACCAACATATGGGAATGTACCATTATCTGTAGAATCATTAAAAGCTACACTTATTCCTTGATATAGGTATAAGACAATAACGCATGTAAAAAGCAAAATAAGCCCTATAAGGAATGTCTTTCTTGGAGTTGATGTAAGGTTATTTAAAGAAATTCTAAAGTTAGTCTTCTTTGAAATAGGCTTATAGTCTAAATCAAGCTCCTCCTTTGGATCCTCTAATTCCTTTGTAGATTTATCAATAAATAAATCCTCAATTATTTCTCCATCCTCTACCTTAATCTTACGTGTTGCGATATCCTTAACCTGTTCAAAATTATGAGTTACGATTAAGACAAGCTTATCAGAGGCAACCTCCTTTAAAAGCTTAATAATTTCAGCACCAGTTTGTGAATCAAGGTTTCCAGTTGGCTCATCACAGGCAAGTATTTCACACTTTGAAGCTAAAGCACGTGCAATAACACAACGCTGCTTTTCTCCTCCTGATAGCTGTGATCCTCTATTTTTCATACGAGCCTTTAATCCAACCTTCTCTAGGATACCTTCAGCCTCAGCTCTTGCATCCTTTTTTGAAGAACCATTGATTATAAGCGGTAGCATAACATTCTCTAGGACTGTATATGAATCTATAATGTTGTAATTTTGGAAAATGAATCCAATTTTATCCTTTCTAAATTGGTCCATATCATCAATTGAAAAATATGAAGTTTCATTTCCCTTATAATAAATTTCACCTTCATCAAATGAATCAACCTTTGTTATTACGTTTAAGAGAGTGGACTTTCCAGACCCACTCTCTCCAGTAATAGCAACGATTTCTCCCTTGTTAAGGCTTAAATTGATATTAATAAGTCCCTTATTAGTAACACCATTTGAAGTGTAATACTTAGAGACATTTACTAGTTCAATCATCGTTCTCTCTCCTATTATTATTTTTAAAAATTACTTATTGAAGTATCCCTTAGCAGCTAGAAGCTCAGCAAGTAATACAGCTCCTCCAGCAGCTCCACGAAGTGTATTATGTGAGAATCCTACAAACTTATAATCAAAGATATTATCCTCTCTTAAACGTCCAAGTGATACTCCCATTCCACCCTCAAGCATTCTATCAAGCTTAGGTTGAGGTCTATTATCCTCCTCAAAGTATGTTAAGAAATGCTTTGGTGCTGATGGTAGGTTAAGAGCTTGAGGCTCTCCTGAGAATGCCTTCCACTTTGCAAGAATTTCTTCCTTAGATGGCTTTTCTCCCTTAAACTTAACAAATACTGTAGCAAGGTGTCCGTTAGATACAGCAACTCTTACACATTGTGCACTAATTTGCATCTCTGATGCAGGAAGGTCAACAATCTTATCTCCTACAACCTTACCGAAGATCTTAAGTGGCTCTACCTCACTCTTTTCCTCTTCTCCACCAATATATGGAATACAGTTATCAACGATTTCAGGCATTGTCTCGAATGTCTTTCCTGCTCCTGAAATAGCTTGATATGTAGATACGAATACCTTATCAATTCCATACTCATAAAGTGGTGCTAGAGCTGGTACATAAGATTGTAATGAGCAGTTAGACTTAACTGCGATAAATCCTCTCTTTGTTCCAAGTCTCTTTCTTTGTGACTCAATAACCTTTAGGTGATCTGCATTGATTTCAGGAATAATCATTGGTACATCATCTGTATGACGGTGAGCTGAGTTGTTTGATACAACTGGGCACTCAAGCTTAGCATACTTATCCTCTAATGCACGAATCTCATCCTTCTTCATGTTAACAGCGCAGAATACGAAATCAACTGACTTAGCGATTTCCTCCATATCAGCCTCTGCGTCCTTTACAATCATATCCTTTACTGATGCTGGCATCTCAGTGTCCATAGCCCACTTAGCTCCTACAGCATCCTCATATCTCTTACCTGCTGAACGGCTAGATGCAGCAAGTAGCTCTATATGAAACCAAGGGTGGTTAGCAAGTAATGTAATAAATCTTTGTCCAACCATTCCTGTGGCACCAATAATTCCGACCTTAAAACTATAATTTGACATATATTTTCCTCCAAAATTTAAATACTCATTTATTATAATGTTTAATATTCATTTTTTCAAGTAAAAATGCCAATACAATTAGTATTGGCACAATTTTTATTAATTTTTATTAAGAAATAATAGCTTGGTCCTGAGTTTCTGGCTCAATAATTCCTGCAGGAACCTCAGACTCCTTACTCTTTTCCTTGTCCTTATCCTTCTTCTTAGTCTTCTTAGGACCGTTATTATCTCCACCATTCCAGTACTTGATAGCGGCTCTAATACCATCCTGTGCAAGATAGATACAAGATAATGCGATAACAACAAGTAATAGAATTACAAGCTGCTTTAATGTGAAATCAAATGCTAAGCAGAATGTTCCAAGTGTAACGAATACTAGATTTACAAAATAATTGTAGATAGTAGACTTTGACTTGAAGAATGCTGTTGCAAAGAAATGTAGAGCTCCACGAAGATAAATTACAGCTCCAACGAAGTATCTATAATTATCCTGCATGAAATCAATAAACTTTCCTTGCTCATCTGAATGAGTTTGATAATATACTCCTCCAGCAAGTAGGAATACTCCACAAACACCATCAAGAACAATCTCAACAATGTTCATAACCTTAAACCACTTTGTATAATCTTTTCTCTTTAAGAAATAGAAAATAAGTCTTGCAAGGCAAAGAATTGTAATGAATGCTCCAGTTACTGTAATAATAATTACCTGTGCATCATCAAACTTTACTGACATTGTAATAAATATTGCAAGTAATAGGGCTGCAGCTGCAATCTTAAATACAAATCCTAGCCCCTTGAATGGTCCATTTTCCTTTCTTAAAACCTCACGAGATGGAGTAGGTGCTTCCTGCTCCTCCTCTGCTGCTTCATCAGTTGCTGTATCTTCCTTTACCTCAACTGCTTCAACAGCCTCCTTGTTCTCTAATTCCTTCTTTTTCTTTTTACCAAATGCCATATGGGCACCTCCAATTTACATAATTTACTTAATTATACAATATTTTTTTAAATTTGAATATAGTATTTAAAAAAACGGGGCTATAAAGCCCCATTTTAATTACTTATTACCAAATAATACATCTTCCATGTTATAAAGATTATTACTCTTATCAAGTAACCATTTAGCACCCTTAATAGCTCCAACTGCAAAAATTGCCTTTGAATGTGCGCTGTGCTTTAATGTTAGGATTTCATCATTTCCAGCAAAGATTACCTCATGCTCACCAACGATTGTACCACCACGAACTGCGTGTACTCCAATCTCCTTATAAGGCTCACGCTTAGAAACTCCACTACGTCCGTTTACTACCTTGAACTCTCCAGCCTCTTCAATTGATTGAACAAGCATCTTTGCAGTTCCAGATGGGGCATCAATCTTCTTATTATGATGTGCCTCAATTACCTCAATATCAAATGAATCCTTAAGTATTGGTGTAATCTCACGAACAAGTCTATTTAAAAGAATTACTCCAAGTGAGTAATTTGATGACCAAAGGACAGGAACATTCTTTGATAGCTCCTTAATCTTAGCCTTTTGCTCATCAGTATATCCTGTAGTCGCAATAACTACTGGAGTATGATTCTTTGTGCAGTAATCAATAATCATATCTAGGTTTGCTGGATTTGAAAAATCGATAACTACATCAATCTTCTCCTTTATTTCATAAAGGGATGTAAGCTCTCCAAGAGATACCTTACCAACAAGCTTCATATCATCAGTAAAGTTCTTGTGAACCATTTGTCCCATGGCTCCATAACCAACTAGTGCTACATTAATCATTATTGTACTCTCCCCTTTATCTCATCAAGTGTTGCCTTTAAAATCTCAAACTTTGAAGCAGACATCTCATCAAGAGGTAATCTTAATGGTCCTACTCCAAATCCAAGATAGTTCATTCCAGCCTTAACAGGGATAGGGTTAGTTTCAAGGAATAGATTATGAATTAGGTCTAGATACTTTAATTGAGTATCACGAGCCTTCTTAACGTCACCGTTAAGATAATCCATAACCATATCATGAACTGTCTGTGGCATAATATTAGCCCAAACAGAGATAACTCCTGAAGCTCCAAGTGATAGTAATGGAACTACAATATCATCATTTCCAGAATACATTCTGAAATCATCATTTAAATATCTTGCAATCTTACCTGCATAAGTAAGATCACCTGAAGCCTCCTTAATACCAATGATATTAGGGTGCTTTGATAATACCTCTACGGCATGAACAGAGATTGAGCATCCTGTTCTTCCTGGTACGTTATACATAATGATTGGCTTTGGTGAAGCATCTGCAATTGTAGTGAAATGCTTAATCATACCACTCTCATTAGTCTTATTATAATATGGAGTAATTACAAGTAAAGCATCTGCTCCCATATTACCATACTTCTTAGTGTATTCAACAGCTGTAGCTGTACAGTTAGAACCACTACCAACAATAATCTTGATACGTCCTGAAGCCTTCTCAACTACATAACGTACAACCTCTTCCTCCTCACTGAACTCCATTGTAGAAGCCTCACCAGTTGTACCTAAAATACATAAGGCATCTGTATGATTCTTAATATGGAACTCAACAAGCTCTCCTAACTTTGTTAGGTTAACACTTCCATCCTCATTGAATGGAGTAACAAGTGCTACTATTGAACCTTCAATCTTTAACATAATAATTACCTTCCTTTATCCTCTTTTTTATTCGCAGTCGTTACGATATAAATCCTCGTATGACTCGCGTTTAATTACAAGTCTATCCTTGTCGCCATTGACAAATACTACGGCAGGTGTTTGTGCCTTATTATAATGACTAGACATTGAGTATCCATATGCTCCTGTTGTGAATACACATACGATATCTCCACGCTCTGCCTTTGCCATCTTAATATCTTCAATTATTAAATCTCCACTCTCACAGCACTTACCAGCAAGGGTAACAGTCTCTGTTTTAGGAGCATCCATCTTATTTGCAATAACTGCATCATACTTTGCTTGATATAACGCAGGTCTGATGTTATCAGCCATTCCTCCATCAATGAAGTAATATTGTCTATTAGGAGTCTTCTTTGTATTTCCTACTGTATATAATGTATATCCAGCCTCTCCTACAATAGAACGTCCTGGCTCAATAACTAAAGCCTTAATCTTAACATTATTTTTCTCTAATGCATCCTCTGTATGCTTAATAAGCATCTTAGAGATTTCATCATAAGGAATAGGCTTATCCTCATCAGTATACTTAACTCCATATCCTCCACCAATGTTTAGGATAAGCTCTTTATCAAATCCCTTTAGGAACTCAACAATTTTATCGATTGCTGCATAAAATCCACTTGGATCAAATATTTGAGATCCAATGTGTGAATGGAATCCAGCAAGATTTAAGTACTCTGATTTCTCTACAATCTCAAGTGATTTCTTTAAATCATCTGATGACATAAGCATTCCAAACTTAGAATCAACATGAGCTGTTACAATAAACTTATGAGTATGTGCCTCAACTCCAACGTTTAATCTAAATAACACATCAACCTTCTTTTTAAGTCTTTCTGATGCATCCCTAAGCATTTCTGCTTCTCCAAGGTTATCACATACAAACTTAACACCAGCATTAATTCCCATTTCAATCTCTTGCATAGTTTTATTATTTCCGTGGAAGAAAATCTTTTCTGGCTCCTGATATTTTAATGCTGCATAAAGCTCTCCACCTGATACAACATCAGAACCAATTCCTTCCTCATGAACTAGCTTATACATTGCCATACAAGCAAATGCCTTAGAAGCAAATAGGACAAGAGTCTCAAACTTATCTGATACAAGATTATTCTTGTAAAGTCTGATGATATGTCTCATCAATGCCTCATCGTACACATAAAGTGGTGTACCATACTTTGCAGCTAGTTCGCTACATGTAAAATTTCCAATTTTTAATTCCATAAGATCCTCCAAAATTAATATTTATAAACTAAAAGGCACCTTACGGCGCCTTATCATACATTTATCAAAACACATAAACTAGCGCCTCCACGTCATTATAACGTGGGAGTGGTATAGATATTGTCTATAACCCCATGAACATATAATGCCTTATATATCCATTCGGCGATGGTTACCTTTCGTATTCTTCACTGAATGCCTTCTCCAAATAGTACTCATTTGCACCGCTACCTCTATTTTATTTATACAATGCGATTATACAATTAAATTATACTTTTGTCAAACAATCAGCTAAATTTGTTTTAAAATATTAAAAATTTGATTGTAAATCTCCTCACTTGTCTCATTTACTCTTTTAAAATCAAATATTATTTTGTTATCATTTAAAATTATAAAATGATTAGCAAGATTAATACCATCCATAATATCATGAGTAACCATGACCATAGGGCATGGATTCTCATTAAGTATTTCCTTTATTTCATCATATATTCTATACTTTAATCCAAGGTCTAAGGAATTAAAGGCCTCATCCATAAGAATAATTGAAGGATTTATAGCAAATGCTCTTGCAATATTTACTCTCTCCTTCTCTCCTCCACTTATTTTTTTACAATACTTATCCTTAACCCCATTAAGCTCAAGCTTATCAATAAGGCTATCAATTCTTTTAGTATCCTTTGATACAAGCTTAATATTTTCAAGGACAGTTAATGATTCAACCACTCTTGGCTCCTGAAAGATATATGCAGGGCTTTCTATATCACCTATAATTTCACCATCATAGTCTATAAGCCCTGCAAGAGACTTAAGAAGTGTAGTCTTTCCTGCTCCAGATGGACCTAAAATACAAAGTATTTCATTATCATCTATTTTAATATTTATATTATCTAAAATTAATTTGTCCTCATATGAGGCACTAAGATTTTTAATCTCTATCATTATCCCACCTCACAATAAGACGTCCAATGCCTCTAATTATAGCTTCAATTATAACTCCAAGAAGTACTGCAACGATAGTTAAGGCAAATACCTTTGCCATCTCAAGATTTATCTGCTCATATTTCATACGAGTACCGATACATCCAACAGGATATGCGATAGCCTCAGCAGATATAATAAGCTTTAAATTGAATGAGGCTGCACTAGCAAGCCCTTCAATTAAAGGCTTAGCTATTTCTCTTAGATATATTTTAAATATTATATCCTTCTTCTCAACCTTATAGATTTCAGCCATTTCTATAATTTTATCATCAACATTATCAAGTGAACCAAGTATTGTTGAATATAACAATGGCAATAATACAATCATAGATACTATAACTGGTCTATCTCCAACATCAAGTGAAAATGCAAGTATTAAAAGGATTGCCATTGTAGGTATTCCTCTTATAATTCCTAAAAATGGTAGAAAAAGCTTACGGCAAATATATGAAAGCTTTGATAATATTGCCATAAGGAAGGCTAATACAAATGATATAAGAAAGGCCTTAAGTGCTCTTAAAATGGTATGTAATAAATCTGTATAGAAGGCCTTTGTCTTAACATATGTAAAAAGCTCCTTAAATGTTTCCTTAGGAGTAGGACATATTAAAGAATTATCTACACTTACTGAATATATTGTCCAAAGTATAAATACTATTAAAATGGTAATTATTGGAAAGCATATATTTAAAAGCTTCTTCTTCATATTATCCTCCTTCCTAGCATTTAATTTATTATAGCATTTAAATTAAAAATATAAAAGGGAGCCGCATAGCTCCCATATTAATTAAAAATCATAGAAAAAGTCATCATCAACTGTAATATTAATAATGTTTTTTAAATATGCATTATTAAAATCCTGATACCTGTAGGCCTTCTCAATACCAATATTACATCTATTAATTGTGTCCTCTGTAAATGTAGTTCCAGAAATTGATGAATTATAATTTGATAATAAGGTATTTAATGTTGAATAGTTCTTTAATAGATATGCCTCATTCTTTGAAAGCTTATCATAAAGTGCATCCATAAAATCATCATTATCATCAGCAAAATCATTATGAGAAATGATTGAAGCCTGAGGATAATTTGTATATGTTGGGTTAATAGCAGTATATTCTGCTTGCATATCAACTGCAACATTAAGCTCATATCCTTGACCTGTAAGCTTTTGCTGTGCATTAGTTACAGCAGGCTCTCCTAATACTCCAAGAGCTTCATTTCCTTGCTTTGCTCCGGCAAGTAATAGAGGAATTATTTCAGATGCTGCACTCTTAATACAAAGAGTTACCTTACCCTCTACTGCCTCAGATCCAGTAGTATATGAAATATTATTTTTTGTAAGCTCATACTCTAAAAGCTTAGATGTTGTTGCTCCTGATGTTGTGTATACAACCTTTCCAACTAAATCAGATAATGATTGAGATGAGCTAGTTGATACAACATATAGGTTTCCAAATACATTATTTGTTACAAGCTCAATATCAGTACCAGCATTATATGCTTGTGCTGCTGCAATTGTAGGACAAATTGCAAGATCACAATCATCCTTAGCAATTGATGCCATTATTGTATCTGCTGATACAATTTCAAACTCAATTGTTTTTCCATCATATGAAAAACCTTCATCTAATAAATTAGCTACTGCTAAAGCTGGTGTTCCATCTGGAAGATAGAACTTTACAGTGCTATCAGATGATTTACTGCTTCCGCATGATGCAAGTGCTAGAGTAGCAAGTACTGCTGCAGATGCCATTAATACCTTTTTCTTCATTTTCTATTCTCCTAAGTCCTTTGATCTATCTACAAATGTAGTATGTAATAGCTCATGTGCTAAATGAGAACCTGGCTTCTCTAAATAAGTCTCATATAGCTTTTTAATAACTGGGCTATCATGACAGTATCTAAGCTTTTGCTCCTTAGTATCTGTTGAATATAGATTCTTGTTTCGGTTAACTCTTGCTTCCTCCATCATTGGCTTACGAAGGATCTTTGGTTGACCACCACCATTAGCACATCCACCACGGCAGGCCATAACCTCAACGAAATCTAACTCGATTTCCCCATTCTTAATACTTTCAATAAGCTTGCGTGCCTCACTCATTTGAGATACAGCCGCAACCCTTAGCTTAACTCCATCAATATTAACCTCTCCAACCTTAAGGTTGTCGATTGCTCTAATTGGCTCAAGCTGAGTTAATTCATCCTCACTCATGTTTCTTCCAGTCATCATATAGAATCCTGTTCTAATTGCTGCCTGCATTACTCCACCAGTGTTTCCGAATATTAATCCTGATGATGAACCAGTACCAAAGATTGAATCAAACTCACCGTTATCATCCTTACTAAAGTCTAGTCCCTTCTCCTTAATCATCTGGGCAAGCTCTACTGTTGTGATTGTGCAATCACAATCATGCTCTGCACCTGATGCATTAAGCTCATCTCTTAATCTTTCAGCCTTCTTAGCTGTACATGGTGCAACTGCTACAACAAATAGCTCATTCTTATCAATACCTACATTCTTAGCAAAGTAAGTCTTAATAATTGATGCTTGCATAGCAATTGGAGACTTTGCTGATGAAAGATTTGGAATAAGCTCTGGGAAGAATGTTTCACAATATTTAACCCATGCTGGACAGCATGATGTAAACATTGGCCACTTATAGCCATCCTTATTCTTAATACGTTCAACTAGCTCATTAGCCTCTTCCATTATTGTAAGATCTGCTCCAGCAACTACGTCTAGTACATAATCTGCACCAAGACTACGAATTGCTGTTACCATATTCTTTTCAACAAATGATCCTAAAGGGAGCCCGAATGCATCTCCAAGTCCTACTCTTACAGCAGGAGCTGTGATAAATACTACCTTTTTATTTGGATCGTTTATTGCCTCATAAACGTCATCAATATTTCTTTTTACAGTGATTGCTCCAAATGGACATGCTGCAACACATTGGCCACAATTTATGCAAATGGCATTATGTCCAGTCTTTTCCCAATCATAATGGTCAAAAACTGCCATTTCATTTGAGCAAGTCTTTTGGCATAGCTTGCACTTCTTGCACTTTAAATCATCGACTACAATTGACGGATTATCATCCTCAATAAGTACTCTGTGCTCGAACCCTTGTTTCTCTACCATATAATATACCTTCCTATTCATATATTGTATAATATTCAAACCCCGCTATATTATAACATATTATTTCAAAAAGTAAATTATAAGATACCCACACTCATTTTCTTAATAATATCCTTCAAGAAATCTATCATCTTATCACTAGATTCTAATATCATTTCCTTAATCTTTGAATAAGCATCCTTAGCCTCTACATTAAGGTTTGTTGTATTATTATGTACAAAGTTATTAGAAACCCTGTACCAATCATAATAAGAAACTATATCAGAGGCTTCTGCTATAGTACGAATTGAATACCTGAAATCCTCTGCTGTAGTATCTACATATTCCTCAATAAATCCATATTGTAGAAATCCATCAGGCTTACCCTTATAGAATTGTCTATCCTCATAGCTCATCTCACCCTGAGATTTAAGGGTTAGATATTTATCATGGATTAAGAATCTACCACTTATATTTGGATGCTTTAGGACTGTATATGATAGGATAAATGTCTCAATATATTTTCTAAATATAGTGAAAGCATCCTCATAATTTTGAATCTTTAATAATGCATCAATAGATTCAACATTCTTAAGCATTGAATAATATTGTCTACAGAAAACATCTATATATTTAGAATCATCAAAGTAATGTACAAACATTTGTTCAAATTGCTTTGAATAAATATCCTTATATGTTTCCTTCATCTTGGCTAGTATTTCCCTCATTTGTAACACCATCCTCTACTTCTATCTTACCATTTATATTAGTGTCTTTCAATTTCTTTTTAAACCATAAATCATTAGATATAATTAGTCCAAGTACAGATAATATTAATCCCATAAATATAATTATAGTTATGTTCTCATGAAGTATGATAGCTGAAGCTACCATAGTTATAGCAGGAGACAAATATAGGTATATATTACACTTAACTGGTCCTAGATTTAAAACAGCATAGTTCCATAATACAAAGCACATAGCTGAAGCTACAAGCCCTAAGAATAATAGGTTTAATGTTACCTTAGCATTTGTTAAAGCATCAATATTTAAATGGCTATTCATTATAAAATAAAATGGAATTAAGCATATTAGACCATAATACATAATCTTACGTGTAGCGCCAATTCCTTGGTATCCTATAATATTAATCTTTTTAACAAATACAGAATATACTCCCCAGCACATCATAGCGCATGAAGCAAGCACTATTCCCTTTATACTTATCTCAGATGTATCCTTTAGTGAATCAAAGGATATCATAATAATACCTAGTATTGCGACTATAAATCCTATAATAAAGTTAACTGATATCTTTTGGTCCTTGAATACTGTTGAACAAAATAGTAAAGTAAACATTGGAGCTAATGATACTATTATTCCTACGGATGAAGCACTAGTATATTTAATAGCTATATTTTCAAATAAAAAATAAAATGTAATACCAAATGCTCCTGCTCCAAGGAAGTATAATTCATCTCTTTTTTTATAAAGCCTATATATTTTAGGGCTTAATAAAAATAAAACAATAAGACAAATACATAATCTATAAATTAAAATTGTAGTTGGATCAAAATATCTTAATAGCACTTTTGTCGAAATAAAGGTTACACCCCATACAAAAACGCAAAATAGCGCTAAAAAGCTCGACAAAATTTTTCTGCTCAAAATAATCACCTCCAACTGATAACTATTATACTACATTTAGCCCTTGAAAATACTTGAAAAAATATTAATTTTCTTATTGACAAACAAAGTAATATTTTATATAATCTTAATCGCAGTGTGAAAAACGCTGAAGCTTAATAAATGCGGGTATGGCGGAACTGGCAGACGCGCTAGACTTAGAATCTAGTTCCCCCGGAGTGCAGGTTCGATTCCTGTTACCCGCACCATTGTTAACATTAATGACAATCCCTTGTGATTGTCTTTTTTTTCGTTAAAAAAGCACCACCCTTTGGTGATGCATATTATTATATTTTATATGGCTTTTCATTAGATGAAAATCTATATCCCTCTTCTTCTGAAATCCTATGACCATATTCTCTATATATTCTTAAGGATTTAGATGAATAAATATAGATTATTTCCATTCCCAATTCCTTTTTTATTTTTAAGACCAAGTAATAAAAATCAGGTGTGTTTATTCTTTCAAGAAAATAGCTATTAGCTTCTTTTGTAAAATCTATTACTCTATATGATAGCTCATCATATATTCTTATCTCCTCTGCAATAGCTTCCTTTATATCATTATATAATTCAATAAAGCCAAGCTTATCTAATAATCCTTCCTCTGTCATAGATATCACCTCATAAAATAATTATACCAAAACAAAATATTTTATTGAAATAACATATTATTTTAATTATAATTTTATTAGGTGATTTTTTATGGCGAAGCTTACAGATGAAGAAAAGCTTGAGCAAAAGCTTTTAAAGGAAAAGCTCAAGGAAGAAAAAAGGCTCCAAAAAATCGAAGATGATTTAGTGGAGGAAGAGAAAAAAAGAGAATATATTCGTCAGAATGAGCAAGAGATTATGGCCTATAAGAAGCATCGTGCAGAGGTTCACAAGAAAAACTCTCCTCCTAAGCGTAGTGTGCTAGAGGAGGTAGGAAATGCTACAACACATGGTGTTGGAGCTTTAATGGGAATCGCAGCACTCGTTCTTATGCTTGTAAAGGCTGATGGATTTAGAGAAATGTTTTGTGCTATAGTATATGGATTTAGTATGATCTTTATGATGTCTATGTCTTGTCTATACCATGCACTACCTAATAATTTAGCAAAGCATGTTCTTAGAAGATTTGATTATTCTTCTATCTACATTCTTATTGGTGGTACATTTACACCAATGTTTCTATTATTTTTATACCAATTCTATCCAACACTTTCAATTGTACTTTGTGCAGTACAATGGGGTGTAATTATATTAGGTCTTGTTAATGTAGCTATCTTTGGTCCTGGAAGACACAAGGCTATTAATATGACCCTATATATTACTCTTGGATGGTGTGGTGTAACATTTATTCCATATCTTATTCAATATGACCTACCACTTCTATGGTTTATACTTGGTGGTGGAATAATATATACAATTGGTATTCTTCCATTTGTACTTAAGAAAAAGGGAGCACATTTTATATGGCATTTCTTTGTTCTAGGTGGAGCGATACTTCAATTTATCGGAATATTCTTACGACTTTATTGTTAATTGCTTGGCTTAGCCAAGCTTTTTCTTTTCTATAAACTTTTTTGATAAAAACGCTACCATTTAGCCTTTGGTTATGGTAAAATAATAATAGTTATTGAAGAAGAAAAGGAAATTAATATAACGGAAGGGAGTAATCACTATGGATTATTTACTATTAGTCATTCAAAAGGACTCAAAGGCTTCATTAGATAAGCTTTTAGCACCATATTACAAGCATAAGGAGGTAGCACCATATCTTGCTACTACTAAGTCTGAGCTTTTAGCACAAATCAAGGAGGACATTGAGGATAAGAAAAACAATGGACCTTACGCTGATTATCTAAAGGCTAAGGAGCTTGCTGAGACAATGCCTACTAAGGAAAATAAGAAAAACTTAAAATTAATTCAAAAGGAAAACAAAAAGCTAATCGCTGAAATGGATGAAAAGGTAACTTGGGACGATGATAGATGCTTCCAAGAGGCTTTAAAGACATTCCACTATCCAGGAGAGTGGCAAGAGAATGGAGACTTCATGTCTACACATAACCCTGAGTCACACTGGGATTATCACAGAACTGGAGGAATGTTTGAAAACATCATTCCTTTAAAGAATGGACTTAGAGCTACTACTGCTCGTATGGGAGATATCGACTTCGGTCCTCAACCAGAGCAATATATGGAAGCTGCATTAGAGTGGGAAAATAATAAGGCCCTACAAACAGTATCAAGAGAGTCTTATTGTACATTCAACTCTTCACTTATTCCATTCGCTGTACTTGTAGATAATATTTGGTTCGATCGTAACGATCCAACATTCTTCCAAAAGTACAATGTATTAACTCATGACCATTCATATGATGATCATACAGTTACTGCACTTGAGTGCCATATCTAATAAGAGCATAATAAAAACCTAGATTAAGTTCTAGGTTTTTTTTTATTATCTTCTTTGCTCATACATTTTTAAATAAAAATCAATAAGCTTAGTATCATCTGTATTTGATACTACTTCTCCATTCTTAGTGCACTCATACCAATACATTTCTGCATTGTCTCCATCAAACTTATTCATCTTTCTAAGCTCAAGTGCAAGGTTTGAAGGGAATTGGCACTTATAGAATAGACATCTAGGTACTACTCCTTCCTTAGTTCCTGTATCATACCAAGGTCTTCCGATTCCATTGAACTCATTTACACCATTAGATGATATCATACACTTATAGAAGAATAATCCTAGGGTATTAGTAGTTCTTGTGTTTGGTGCACAAAGGAATGTCATAAAGTTATCCTTACATCTACAGTTTATAATACACTTATCAAAAATTGTATTACCACTACCAAAGATAAAATCTACAGTACCTGCTATAAAGCACTTATTAAATACATTATCATTACCACACGTATATAGGGTATCCTGATATCCTATAAACTTGCATTCCTCAAAATAACCATTGAAGGCCTCAGTTTTAAAGGCTACTGCCTGATCTCCGTTATTTCTAGCATCTACACCCTTAGAATGTGCGTGTGTGTTTTGGATTGTTACATTAAACATCTTTAAGCCAGAGGCTTCAGGCTTTACTGTAACGGTTGCACTACCTGTAGTACCATATACCTTTACGCCGTCCCCATTGTCCTCAGGTCTACGCTTCATACCATTATAGGCATCATAGGATATTATAGAATCATCCATTCCAATTATAGTAATATTCTTCTGTCTAATATAAACCTTACCATAATATACTTCATTTTTTAAATAAACTCTTGCGCCCTCTTCAACATTGTCCATACAATCCTGAAGGTTGTTATAAACAATCTTACCAAGCTCTGTTGTACCCTTTGGTAGGGCCTTTGTTACTAGATAATCCATAATATCAACTCCTATAATTAATTATAGCATATAATTATAAAATAACCTAGCCAAGAGCTACATCAAGTATCATCATTATAATAAATCCAATCGCAAATCCGATTGTAGGAAGATTTGAGTGTTCTCCATCATTTGCTTCTGGTATAAGCTCTTCTATTACTACATACATCATAGCTCCAGCAGCAAATGATAATGTATATGGAAGAATTGCATCAACAAAGGCTGTAAGTAGTATTGCAAGCATTGATGCAAGTGGCTCTACTACTCCTGATAGGAATCCAAAGAAGAAAGCCTTAAGCTTTGATACACCAGTCTCCTTTAAAGGCATTGATATAATTGCTCCCTCTGGGAAGTTTTGAATAGCAATTCCAATAGAAAGGGTTAAGGCCGCACTATCTGTTATAGTATTAGTAAATACTCCTGCTATAACTACTCCTACTGCAAGTCCCTCTGGGATATTATGAATAGTTACTGCCAAAAGCATCTTTAGCTGCTCTGTAATCTTATTATTATGAGGACCTTCCTCTACCTTATTAATATGCTCATGTGGAATTACCATATCAAGGAATAATAGGAAAATTATTCCAATTGCAAATCCAATAGATGGAACTGCCCACTTCTTTGCTCCATCACCATAAGCTTCTATTGCAGGTATTAAAAGTGACCAAATAGATGCCGCAATCATAACTCCTGATGCAAATCCTAATAAAGTCTTTAAAAGCTTTGGATTTACATCCTTCTTTAATAAAAATACCATTGCACTACCAAGTGTTGTACCTGCAAGTGGTAATAATAGTGCTAAAACTATCTTATAAGTAAATACAATTTCAAGTAACATACTATCAACTCCTTATTTAAGTTAGTTATAACTAACCAGATATAATTCTACCTAATTTAATTATATAAGTCAATACATTTGCTTGCAAGTGATTTACAAAGAAAAAAGGTACCAAAAGGTACCTTCTTTGATTTTATTACTTAGGTTGCTTTCCGATATAAGCTAGGATTCCACCATCAACATATAAGATATGTCCGTTTACAGCATTTGATGCATCAGATGCAAGGAATACTGCTGGTCCTGCTAGCTCATCTGCCTCTAACCAACGTCCAGCTGGAGTCTTAGCGCAGATAAATTGATCGAATGGATGACGAGATCCATCAGCTTGTCTCTCACGTAGAGGAGCTGTTTGAGGAGTAGCGATGTATCCAGGTCCGATTCCGTTACATTGGATATTCATCTCACCATACTCAGAACAAATGTTACGAGTAAGCATCTTTAATCCTCCCTTAGCTGAAGCGTAAGCAGAAACTGTCTCACGTCCAAGCTCAGACATCATTGAACAAATGTTAATGATCTTTCCATGTCCCTTCTTAATCATACCAGGTAATACTGCCTTAGATACGATGAATGGTGCATTTAAATCTACATCGATAACTTGTCTGAATTGATCAGCAGTCATCTCAAGCATAGGAATTCTCTTGATAATTCCAGCGTTGTTAACTAGAATATCGATAACTCCTACTTCCTTCTCAATCTTAGCAACTATCTCATTTACAGCAGCCTCGTTTGTAACGTCACAAACATAACCATGAGCCTTGATTCCTGCCTCTTCATAAGCAGCAAGTCCCTTATCAACTAGCTCTTGCTTAATATCGTTGAATACGATTGTTGCTCCTGCAGCAGCCATACCCTTAGCGATTGCAAATCCAATTCCGTAAGAAGCTCCAGTGATTAAAGCAATCTTACCATCAAGTCTAAAATCCTTCATTTCCATAATGTGTTAATTCCTCCTGTTTCTAACAATATTATTATAACATACTTTTACTTACATTTTAAAGATTATTTCATTATTTTTAAAAGTTATATTAAAATTTTTTTAGTCTAAAATCCTGAATCATTTTATGAG
Organism: Acholeplasmatales bacterium; assembly: GCA_024698125.1. Lineage (GTDB taxonomy): Bacteria > Bacillota_I > Bacilli_A > Acholeplasmatales > Anaeroplasmataceae > UBA3206. The sequence continues at coordinate 40,260 of JAILRQ010000026.1, read as the reverse complement.
ACATAGATGTTGGATTATCTAAAACCTCTACATCCTCTCTTTTAAACCATCCAGCAAAGCCTAGCTCATCCTCTTGTAATACTATATTATCATTATAGGATTTAGCTATAAAGCCTATCATCATTGTATTAGAGAATCCCCATGGCTGAGACATATAATATTTAATATCATATAAATCTAGTCCTGTCTCCTCCTTAGCTTCTCTTTTTACACATTCCTCAAGTGATTCTCCAACCTCACAGTATCCTGCGACTAACGCGTAATTCACATTTAATCTTCCCTTATACTTTGTAAGGAGGATTCTATCATCATTTATTATAGCTACAGCTATTGCAGGCATTATATCTGGGTATTTAGTATTTGAGCAGGTAGGACAGATGTTTGCCATCTCTATCCTGCTTCTTACCATCTTATCACCACATACACCACAATATTTAGCGTGAGTTATAAAATAGTTATAATGAAGACCACATACTGCCGCATAGCTCATAATCTTATCATTAAGGCCATGAATATCATCTACATTTCTTAAGGCTCTAGTTTCAATAAACTCATATGAATCATCAAGAGTATATAAGTCATTATAATCTACATGAAAGAATCTTTTATCATCTATATCAAATAGATGACGGGCTTCAACTATTTCTATAAATGCTGGAAGCTCTAGATGATCATATGTTCTTCTTACAAGTATTCTATTATCCTTATAGCATAGGATTATATCACCAAGTCTTGGTTCTATATCCTTAAAGCTATTATCATATTTAGCAGGTGCTATTTCATTAATCATATGCTTCCTCCAGCAATTTCTTTAGGGTATTATAAAAGGCTATATCATTTTCCTTAGTTCTTTTCTTAGGTCCCTTTAGATGAGTCTTTTTATTTGATCTTCTTTCATGTGCCATAATACTCCTTACCTCAAGAAGGTATGAGATATTATTATCGTTATATATCATACCATTTTGGTTTATTGGATATGCCCCTCTGGCTAAGGCCATTTGGGCTACTCCATAATCCTGAGATATTACAATATCACCTAATTTAAGATCATTTATTAGGGCGTAATCTACGGCATCTGGTCCCTGTGATACCATTTTTATTGTAGCATAATCCTTTGTAGTTTGATGTGCATCATCATAATAAAGTATTATTTCCTTATTATACTCCTTGGCAAGGGATATTGCGATATCTACTACAGGACATGCATCAGCGTCTACAAGTATTCTCATAATATAAAATTAAGAGGCGTAAACCTCTTAATTAAATCCTTATTAGGCGTTCATCCAAGACTCATCAGATGGGTTTTGTTGGAACTTTAATACCTTGTTGATGTCAGCATCAGAGATATACTTCTCTTGTGCTGCTGTATGAACTAAAGTCTCGAAGTTAGATAGAGAATGGTTCTCACAGTTTGCCTCAGCAAGTCTGTCGATTCCCTTCTTTAATCCATAAGTGAAGATTGAAACGATTCCTAAAACGATTGCTCCCTCTTCTCTTAATACATCTACAACCTCAAGAGATGATCCTGCAGTTGAAATTAAATCCTCAACTACAACAACCTTCTTACCCTTTGGAGAAACACCCTCAATTTGGTTTCCTCTTCCATGGTCCTTAGCCTTACCTCTTACATATCCCATAGGAAGCTCAAGACGCTCAGCTACCATAGCTGCGTGAGCGATTCCTGCTGTTGAAGTTCCTTCGATAACCTCAACATCTGGATAATAAGTCTTAATTGTTTGTGCAAGACCGTCCTCAACTACCTTTCTTACCTCTGGGTAAGATAGAGTCATACGGTTGTCACAATAAATTGGTGACTTAATTCCTGAAGCCCAAGTAAATGGGTCATTTGGCTTTAAAAATACTGCCTTAATCTTAAGTAGGTTCTTTGCAACCTCTACTGCTAATTCCTTCTCTGTCATTATCTAAATTCCTCCATGCACTTCTTGTATGCAGCAACTGGGTCTACTGCCTTAGTGATTGAACGTCCTACAACGATATATGTAGATCCATTCTCCTTTGCAAGAGTTGGTGTTGCAACTCTCTTTTGATCATTTACATCGTCTCCAAGTAAACGAATTCCTGGAGTTACTGACATAAATCCAATTTCCTTAATGATTGGAGCCTCAAGTGCAGAGCATACTACACCATCAAGTCCAGCCTCCTTAGCATTTAAGGCATACTTTCTTACTACATCATTAACCTTAAGCTCCTCACGGATTCCAAGCTCATTATGTAGGATTTCATCATTGATTGATGTAAGAATAGTTACAGCGATAAGCTTTGTATTCTTTCCAGCCTCAGTAGAGCATAGACCCTCCTTAGCGGCCTTCATCATTTCAATACCACCCTCTGCATGTACGTTAGTGATATCAACACCAAGCTCACCAATCTTTGCCATTGCTGCCTTTACTGTGTTAGGGATATCATGAAGCTTTAGGTCTAAGAAAATCTTAAATCCATCCTTCTTTAGCTCCTTAACAAGGCTTGGTCCTTCCTTATAATACATCTCCATACCAATCTTAATATATGGGTTTAATCCCTTGAATGGTGTTAAAAATGTCATTAAATCTTCCTTTGACTTGAAGTCACAGGCAATAATTACGTCTCTTTCCATTACTTAGTCTCCTCTCTATGTGCGTATCCAATAGCATCCTTAACACTATTAAATCCGTATTTCTTTAAGACACCTGGTAAGTCCTCAATAATCTTCTTGCAAGCAAGAGGATCAATTAGGTTTGCAGTTCCAACTGCTACTGCAGATGCTCCTGCAAATAAGAACTCTAAAACGTCCTCTGCATTCATAATTCCACCCATTCCAATGATTGGGATATTTACATTCTTGTAAACATCATAAATCATACGAATAGCAATTGGCTTTATTGCAGGTCCTGACATTCCGCCTGTCTTATTTGTTAAAAGTGGTCTTCCACTCTTAAGATCAATCTTCATACCTGTTAGGGTATTAATCATTGTAATACCATCAGCACCAGCAGCCTCAACTGCCTTAGCAATAGTTACAATGTTTGTTACATTTGGAGAAAGCTTTACATATACTGGCTTTTGTGATACTGCCTTTACCTTACGTGTGATATCAGCTGCAACATTTGGGTCTGTACCAAAGGCAACTCCACCCTCCTTAACGTTAGGGCAAGAGATATTAAGCTCTAATGCCTTAACTACAGGAAGCTTTGAAACCTCACGCGCAACAGTAATATAGTCATCAACACACTTACCAGCGATGTTTGCGATAACCTCAACATCATATTTCTCAAGGAATGGGAATTTGTGGTCTAATGCTGCCTCAAGTCCTGGGTTTGCAAGACCGATAGCATTAAGCATTCCACCATATACCTCAGCTACTCTTGGAGTATCATTTCCAAGTCTTGGCTCAAGTGTTGTAGCCTTAGTCATAATTCCACCAAGTATTGATAGATCATAATATTCACTAATCTCTTCTCCGAAACCAAATGTTCCAGATGCAGGGATTATAGGGTTCTTAAGATTTAATCCAGGTAATTTAACACTTAAATCACTCATACTTTACAACTCCTAACTCAAATACAGGTCCATCCTTACATACTCTTAGGAATGCCTCTCTATTTTCCTTTGGTTTAAGGATACATCCATAGCAAATTCCAACTCCGCAGGCCATTCTTTGCTCAAATGATAAATATCCTTCCTTAACTCCATAATACTTCTTATCAAGGAACTTAAGCATAATGTTTGGTCCACATGCATATAAGACATCAAAATCAATTTGGTTTTGTTCAATGCAATCAATTACATTTCCCTTCATACCATAAGATCCATCGTCAGTTGCAACATAAACTTTACCATATTCCTTAAGCTTATCCTCTAAAATTACAAGCTCCTTATTACGAGCACCAATAACAACATTAACCTCGCAGCCATTTTCCTTAAGCTTCTTTGCTGTTTCAACAAGTGGTGGTACACCAATACCTCCACCTACTAAAACACACTTCCTATTTTTAACTAAAGGGAATCCATTTCCAAGAGGTCCTAGTACATCAAGTACATCACCTGGCTTTTTTGAAGCCAGGATTTCTGTACCCTTTCCTACTACCTTATAAATAATAACGATTGATTCATCCTTTACTTCACTTATAGAAATAGGTCTACGAAGTAGCATTGACTTATCCCCTGTACTAATATTTACAAATTGTCCTTGAGTTGCATTAGTAAATCCTGCAATCTCCATTTCATATGTATCAAATAGTATTGGGTTGTTTCTAATTACTTCGCCTATTTTATAATTCATTAAATTGTACCAACCTTTATTGTAATATCCTCTAAAACATCTAGTAATGCTCTTACTGTATCAAGAGATGTAAATACTGTGATATTGTTCTCTGATGCAGTACGTCTAATTGCAAATCCATCCTTAGTTGAGTTTGGCTCAAAGTCAGATGTATTTATAACGTAAGCAATATGTCCCTTACGTAGAGAGTCTAAGATTTCCTCTGATCCCTCTGATAGCTTCTTTCTTACACGAGTCTTAATATCATGCTCCTTTAAGAACTTAGCAGTTCCTGAAGTAGCCTCAATATTAAATCCTAGCTCGTAGAATCTCTTAATAAGTGGTAATGTAGCCTCCTTTGTCTCATTAGATAATGTTACAAGGATTGTACCATAATTTACAACCTTCATATTTGAAGCACGAAGTGCCTTGTAGATAGCCTTTGTAAGCTCTACATCATATCCGATTGCCTCTCCTGTAGACTTCATCTCTGGAGAAAGTAGGATTTCAAGACCCTTAATCTTTGAGTTAGAGAATGTAGGAGCCTTTACATACCACATCTTTTGTGCCTCTGGTAGGCAGTTTACAGGAAGTCCTTGATCTCTTAGGCTAATTCCTGCCATACACTTAGTAGCAATTGATGCTAGATGGTACTTAGTAGCCTTAGAGATGAATGGTACTGAACGAGATGAACGTGGGTTAACCTCGATAATTGATACATTATCATCCTTATCAACGATGAATTGAACGTTGAATAATCCAACGATTCCAATATTTAATCCAAGCTTTGTAGTATAGTCAACAATTGTATCCTTAACCTTTTGGCTAAAGTTCATTGATGGATATACAGAGATTGAATCTCCTGAGTGAACTCCTGTTCCCTCAATATGCTGCATAATTCCTGGGATGAATACATCATGTCCATCACATACAGCGTCAACCTCAGACTCACGTCCCATAATATACTTATCAATAAGTACTGGTTGACCTGGAGATGCTAGGAATGCATTTCCAAGATATGCAAGTAATTGCTCATCAGAGTGTACAATTTGCATTGCACGTCCTCCAAGAACGAATGATGGACGAACAAGTACTGGGTATCCTAGCTCATTAGCTACTCTTACTCCATTCTCCTCATCCATAACTGTAAGTCCCTTTGGCTGAGGGATTCCAAGCTTAATTAATAGCTCCTCGAATAGCTTACGGTTTTCAGCATTGTCGATAGCTTGCTTGTCTGATCCCATCATCTTAACTCCAAGCTCATCAAGCTTGTCAGCTAGGTTGATTGCAGTTTGTCCTCCAAGCTCTACAATAACTCCATCTGGATTTTCAAGAGTAATGATGTTCATTACATCCTCTACTGTAAGTGGCTCGAAGTATAGCTTATCAGATACTAGGTAGTCAGTTGAAACTGTCTCTGGGTTATTGTTAATAACGATAGCGTCATATCCTAGCTCCTTTAATGCCCAAATAGCATGAACTGTAGAATAATCGAACTCTACTCCTTGTCCGATACGGATAGGTCCAGATCCTAATACGATAACCTTCTTATTCTTTGAAACGATTGACTCGTTCTTATGCTCATATGTTGAATAGAAATATGGAACATATGCGTCAAACTCTGATGCACAAGTATCAATCATCTTATATACTGGCATAATACCCTTCTTCTTACGAAGTAAGAATACCTCAGTATCCTTTAATCCCATGATTCTTCCTAGGTAAGAATCGGCAAATCCCATTCTCTTAGCGTCAAGTAATAGCTCATCATCAATCTTCTTACCTGCAGCCTTTAGCTTACGCTCCATATCAACGATCTTCTTAAACTTAACTAAGAACCACTCGTCAATCATAGTTGCAAAGTAAATCTTCTTTAGAGGTACATCACGTCTAATAAGCTCAAATAGCTCAAATATTCTTTCATCTGTTGGAGTCTTAATAGCCTTCATTAAGTCCTCAGTTGAAACATCCTTAAACTTAGCCTTCTCTGGATGGTCAGCTCCAACCTCTAGTGAACGAATTGACTTTAGGAATGACTCCTCAAATGTACGTCCAATTGACATTACCTCTCCTGTAGCCTTCATTTGTGTTGAAAGCTCATGAGAAGCTGATGCAAACTTATCAAATGGAAAACGAGCAACCTTAGCTACAATGTAGTCTAGTGATGGCTCAAATGCAGCACTTGTGTTTGCGATTTGAATTTCATCTAGATTTAATCCAACAGCAATCTTTGCAGATACTCTTGCGATAGGGTATCCTGATGCCTTAGATGCTAGTGCTGATGAACGAGAAACTCTTGGGTTAACCTCGATTACATAGTACTGGAATGAATATGGATCTAGGGCGAATTGTACGTTACATCCTCCCTTAATATCTAGTGCACGAATAATACGTAATGCTGCTGTACGAAGCATTTGGTATTCCTTATTAGTTAATGTTTGTGTAGGGGCAACTACCATTGAGTCTCCAGTATGTACTCCTACTGGGTCAATGTTTTCCATTGAACAAATTGTAATAGCTGTGTCATTATAGTCACGCATTACCTCGTACTCAATTTCCTTATATCCCTTAATAGACTTCTCAACAAGGATTTGTCCTACTGGTGAAAGCTTTAGGGCATGCTTTGCAAGCTCATATAGCTCCTCATCATTATCAGCGAATCCTCCTCCAGTTCCTCCAAGTGTGAAGGCTGGACGAACGATGATTGGGTATCCAATCTCGTTTGCAATCTTAATTGAATCTTCAATAGTTGTAGCAATATCAGATGGTAATACTGGCTCTCCGATTCTCTGGCAAAGCTCCTTGAATAGCTCACGGTCCTCAGCCATCTCGATGGCATTGAAGTCAGTTCCTAAAGCCTCAACCTGGCACTCCTCAAGGATTCCCTTCTTAGCTAATTGAACAGCTAGGTTTAATCCTGTTTGTCCTCCAAGTGTACATACGATTCCATCTGGTCTTTCCTTACGGATAATACGAGCTACGAACTCAAGATCAAGTGGCTCCATATAAACCTTATCTGCAATCATAGTATCTGTCATGATTGTAGCTGGGTTAGAGTTTACAAGTACTACCTCATATCCCTCTTCCTTTAAAGAAAGACAGGCTTGTGTTCCAGCGTAGTCGAACTCTGCTGCCTGACCAATAACGATTGGACCAGAACCTATTACCATTACCTTATGTATATCTGTTCTTCTTGGCATATTACTTGGCCTCCTTAAACTTCTTCATATTATTGATGAATACTCCGAATAGGTACTCTGAATCCTCAGGACCTGCTGCAGCTTCTGGGTGATATTGAACTGAGAATAGATAATCCTTCTTAATTCTTACTCCCTCAATTGTATTATCAAGCATGTTGATATGTGTTACCTCAAGGTCTGTTCCCTCGATTGACTTATCATCAACTGCATATGAGTGGTTTTGAGATGTAATCTCTAATCTATTTGTTAATAGATTCTTGATAGCGTGGTTAGCACCACGGTGTCCAAACTTAAGCTTGTATGTCTTGGCTCCACAAGCAAGAGAAATAATTTGGTGTCCTAGACAGATTCCAAAAATTGGAAGCTTTCCTCTTAAATCCTTTACAACCTGAATTGCAATAGGATTATCTGTTGGGTCTCCTGGACCATTAGATAGGAATAATCCATCTGGCTCATACTCCATAATTGTCTCTGCAGTAGTATCATAAGGTACTACAAAGACATTACAGTTCTTCTTATTGAACTCACGAATGATATTTTGCTTTGTACCAAAGTCAATGCACACAATATTGAACTTTGGATTTCTAGCACGTGATACCCACTTCTTCTTAGAAGATGCTCTTGCAACCTGGTCATGAGCAGGCTTCCACTCACGAAGCTTCTTTAAGCACTCCTTCTCTGGTGTATCAATTGATGTAATTAATGCTACCTGAGATCCCTCATCACGAATGATTTGAGTTAGCTCACGTGTATCAATTCCAGAAATCATTGGTGTATTGAAATCCACTAATAGCTCACTAAATGTCTTAGTGAAACGGAAGTTAGATGGCTCATCACAATACTCCTTTACAACGAATGCGCTGCATCCGACAGTTCTAGACTCTGAATCCTCCTCATTAACTCCATAGTTTCCAATTAGAGGGTAAGTCATTACAACGATTTGATCAGTATATGATGGGTCAGTTGCAATCTCTTGATATCCAACCATTGATGTGTTGAATACAAGCTCACCTATCTTTTCACAATTAGCGGCTTCACTATGTCCTAAGAAGGTTCTTCCATCCTTAAGGACAAGCTTCATATTATAATCCATAAATTATTTCTCCTCTCTTTATTGTATATAATATCTTTCCATAAACCCATTTTCCATTATATGGGGTATTTTGGCCCTTTGATACGAATGTGCTGCTATCAATTTGATAGTGCTCATTTAGATCTATTATAGTAATGTTTGCATCATTACCTTCATAAATGTCATGTGTTGGAAGACCGAATGTCTTAGCCATATCATGACTCATCTTATTTAATATTAGTGATAATTTAACCTTACCAGTCTTTACAAGCTCTGTATAAACTAGTGGGAAGGCTGTTTCATGTCCTGTAATTCCAAATGGACACTTTCTCCATCCCTTAGCCTTCTCCTCAAGTGTATGAGGTGCATGGTCTGTTGCGATACAGTCAACTGTACCATCAATTAAACCTTGTACTAAGGCATCTCTATCCTCTCTTGACTCAAGAGGTGGGTTCATCTTCCAGTTTGCATCATTTGGATCGCAATCCTCATCAATTGAAACAAGGTGATGAGGTGTTGCCTCACATGTAACATGGAAGCCTTGATTCTTAAAGTAACGAACAATATCAACAGATCCCTTAATTGATGTATGGCAGACATGAAGATGACATCCTGTCTCTCCTGCAATTATTCCATTACGTGCAATTTCAAGTGTCTCTGTTATTCCTAAAATACCAGGAAGTCCAAGCTTCTTTGAAGCTTCTCCCTCATGCATAACTCCACCATAAAGTAGGTCTCTATCCTCACAGTGGCAAATCATTGGCTTGTTAAGCTTTGCAGCCTTCTTCATAGCCTCATACATAGTAGATGATGTATATACTCCATGTCCATCATCTGAATATCCACATACATATGGAGCAATCTCCTCCATATCACTTAGCTTATCACCAAGACCTGATTGGTCAAATGTGATTGTACCAGTTTGATATGCATCGATGATGCTATCCTTATCAAGTAAGGCTTGGATATACTTCATATTCTCAACTGTATTAGGCTTTGGTGTAATATTTGGCATTAAAAATACTGTTGTATATCCACCCTTAGCTGCAGCTCTTGAACCTGTGTAAATTGTTTCCTTATACTCCTGTCCTGGCTCTCTCCAGTGTACATGAGAGTCCATAAATGATGGGGCTATAAGCTTATCTTTGCAGTCAATCTCTTGTCCTCCAGATAGGTTTTCTCCGATAGATACAATCTTTTCTCCCTCGATTTGTACATCTACCTTCTTAAATTCATTGTCAATAAATACTGTTCCGTTCTTTAATGTTATCATTTGTTCCTGTCCTTTCTTAATCTCCTATACTACGCTTGATTACGGCCATTCTTACATAAACTCCGTTAGTCATTTGTCTAAATATTCTTGATTTAGGACATTCAGGAACGTAATTATCAACCTCTACACCTCTATTGAATGGTGCTGGGTGCATGATAATTGCGTTATCCTTCATCTTGGCAACTCTTTCCTCGTTCATTCCATATTTAGTATTGTACTCTTTATCGCTTAGAGTAGTTAAAACAGCGTGACGCTCTGTTTGAATACGAAGCATCATAATAACATCCATTGTTTTTACTCCCTCGTCAAAATCAATGTATGCTGCTGTATCATCCATAAACTCCTTAGGTCCTGAAATGAAGCACTTCATTCCAAGTCTCTTCATAACCTCAACGCTACCATGGGCAACTCTTGAGTGTAGGATATCTCCTACTATCATTATCTTTAATCCATCAAAATGACCAAACTCATCATAGATTGTAAGTAGGTCAAGAAGATTTTGTGTAGGATGGTTTTCTGTACCATCTCCTGCATTGATGATTGCACAATTTAAGTTCTTTAACTCATTGTAATATTCATTTTGGCTAGATCTAATTACTACTGCGTCACAGCCAAATGATTCAAATACCTTAACTGTATCGTAGAAGGTCTCACCTTTACTAATTGAAGATCCCTGAGCATTAAAATGTAGGACCTTAGCATTAAGCTTCTCCTCAGCAGTCATGAATGAGTATTGAGTTCTAGTTGAATTCTCAAAGAAAAGGTTAGCAATTATCTTATCAGATAGGTCAAGCTTTAGACCGTTATCTCTAAAATCTCTTGCAGTTTCTAGAATATCAATAATCTCTTCATTGCTTAAAAGCTTTAATGATAGTAAATCTTTTTTCATATAAACCTCCATAAAAAAAGCTCTCTGGATATTCCAAAGAGCCGTAGTTGTACCTTAATTGAACGATATTATATTATATATAAGGTTCGATTAATAGCCTCTCTGGACTATCTTAAATTCTCACTGCCTAGATTATACATTTTCATGCCCTAAATTTCAATAAGAATTTATATCTTTTTGCATTTTATTTTCTGCATAATGAAAAACGCTAATGCGTCATCACCTATAAATATTATAATATATTTAAATTATAATAACATAGTTGAAATTGAAAACGTTTTATTGTATAATTAATATGCAATTTTTAATTTAGAGAAAGGAATTAAATGATAATTATGAAGAAAAAATTGATTTATACTTCTTTTGCTATGGGACTAGCTCTTGTAAGCTTAGCTTCTTGTAGAAATTCTAGTAACAATGATACAACAGATGATGATACATCAACAACTGAAGATTTAACTTCACCTTATACTGTTGATACTTCAAAAGAGTATTATACTATTTCATTCTATGATGGAGATTATGAAAGAGATTCTGATGGTAATCTTACAGTAGATAGCAATGGATTATATGTTTATGATGGAGATAAGAACTCAGTTGTAAACGTTCAAGCAAATGTAGGACAGGAGCTTACTTGGCTTCCTACTCCAGTTAAGGAGGGTTATACATTTGAAGGATGGTATGTAGACCAAGGTTTATCTACTCCATTCTATTATACTGAAATGCCACAAGGAAACCTTGTTGCATATGCTCGTTGGACTGTTGACCAAGATACAATTTATGTTTCACCAACTGGTTCACCAGAAAACGATGGTTCTAAGAAGAGTAAGGCTATGTCTTTATTCGAGGCTTCAAGAGTTTACAAGCCTGGATGCGAGATTATTCTTACAGAAGGAACATATACTGAAAAGTATACTCTAGTATTTGGAGCTAGAGGAGATGCTAACCATATAACTAAGATTACTGGAGCTGGAGCTAACGATGTTATTCTTGACTTCTCAAAAATGCAAGAGGCTGATGCTAATGCAGGTATTAAGCTTTCAGGAGATTACCACCAGTTCTATAACTTCACTGTTAAGGGTGCTGGAGATAACGGACTTCTTCTTGGTTCATCTAATAACCGTGTTGAGAACTGTGTATTTACTGAAAACCATGATACAGGACTTCAAATTTCTCGTTATAGTGGATCTACTCAACCATATCTAGACCAATGGCCTTCAAATAACCTAGTATTAAATTGTACATCATTTAATAACAGTGATGATGGTGGAGAGGATGCCGATGGATTCGCAGCTAAGCTTACTGTTGGATATAACAATGTATTCGATGGATGTATGGCTTACTGGAACGTTGATGATGGATGGGATCTATATGCTAAGCAGGATTCAGGAAGTCTTGGACTTGTAAGAATTCAAAACTGTGTAGCCTTCCAAAATGGACATAAGCTAAACGATGCAAAGAATGCTCTATATGAGGACTTCGATGGAGATGGAAACGGATTTAAGCTTGGAGGTACTTCTGTACCTGGTCAGGTTGTAGTTGATAACTGTATTTCTGCATGGAACTTTGCCCATGGATTTACTGACAACTCTAACCCAGGAGTAATTTCTATTTCTAACTGTACTGCTGTTAACAACGGACAATATGGACATGGTGATAGTGGAATCTACTCTAAGGAATATGATAATATTAATCTTAACCGTAGTGCAATCGCTGCTAATAAGAACTACTATGATGGAGTTATTTCATATTACTCTAGCAATAGTAAAAACATTAATTATTCAGATGACGAGTTTAATGGTTCAATCAACAATTCAATTCTAATTCAAAATCAAACTGCATATGTTGCAGATGGATGCTTATCAGTTCAAGCAGGAGATGGATTTATTACATCTAAGCAGGTATCTGAGTGGACAGACCCAACAAATGGTTCTGCTGTTGATGATACAAACCCAATCAGCCTAATTACTAGGGCTGGAACAGCAAACTTCCATGATTACTTCAGAAATGATGATGGTTCTCTTAACTTAAATGGAACTTGGGGTGTTGCTGCCGCAGTAACTAACCAAATTCAAACAGGAGCTAACCTAAATGCTACTTCTGATACTTACAATCACTATACATTTACTGCACCTGCAGAAAATGAGTCAGATGATGCTACTACTGCTCGTGAGGTAATTGATTCAATTGATTTATCTGTATGCTCAGACTATATCTACAATGATATCTACCTACCTTGCTCAATTAGAGGTGTTGATATCACTTGGACTTCATCTGATACTAACACAATTAGTATTTCTGATGTGACTGAGGTTACAAATGGAACTAACTACTGCTATGGAACTCTAGCTGATAGAATTAACACTGATACAACTGTTACATTAACAGCTACAATTACTGTTGGTGGAAAAAATTATACTAAGTCATTCACAGTTAAGTGCCAAGCTCTAGACCCAAGAGTTGGTGAGGTTACAGGAATTGATAATGTAACTCAATATACAACTGATACTGCAGTTGAGGTTAATTCATATAATGTATATGATTATACTTCTACAAGATTAGTTCTTACTCAAGGAACTGATTATACTGCTACTACAAAGATTCAATATGTATCTGATTATCTATCAGAGTCAGATGCTTTAAATGCTTCTGGATATACAACTGTATCTTCAGTTTCAGCTGCAGGTACTTACCTAATTACTTATAAATTCTCAATTAATGGATACAATGATGTTGTTAAGTATAGAGTAATCACTCTAGTTGATCCAACAGATACATTAGAGGTTACTACTGCTTCTGCATATCTAAACTCTATTATTGATGATGCTGTAACTATTACTGGAGATGTAAACTATACATCTGGAACAGTTTATGCTGCTGCTGTTGCAACAGGAGACACTGCATTAACTGCTGCTGAGGTTAAGGCTGCTTCTTCATCAAGTGTTACAGTTGTTTCAACTGCTACATCTACCTCATTATCATCACGTAGCTTCTCACTTTCATTACCTATTACAGTTCAAGAAACTGCAATTGATATTTATATTGTAGTCGAGAATTCAGTAGGTCTTGGAACACCTTATAAGATTACTGGTGTAGAGCCAACTGCTCTTATCGATACATATGATGAGCTAATCACTGCATTAAATGAAGGAACTGGAGCTTATAAGCTTACAGCTGATATCAACTGTGGAGATGTAACATTAACTCAATCTTCATCTACAACTAAGTTCAAGGGATATTTCGATGGAGATGGACATACTATCTCTAACCTTAACATCTCTGTAACTGGAGAAGGTGGAGGATTATTCTTTAAGGCTTCTAATGCTATTATTAAGAACATTAAGTTATCTGAGGTTCATGTAAATCAAGAGGATATCACTTCTGGATCTGGTGGTAAGACAGCTATCCTTGTTGGATCTGTTGAAGGTGGAGATTGTGAGATTTCTAACATCTTCTGCTACAACTGTTCAGTAAATGCTTACCAAAGAGTTGGAGGAATTGTTGGAGAGGTTAAGGGAGATAACTCTGCTACTTCATTACCAACTGTAACAATTACAAACTGTGCATTATATGCTACATCAACAACTTACCAAGTAAGTTCAGGATACTATACAACAGACGCTGCTGGTAATAAGACTTATACTGGTGGAAAGTATGTTGGAGGAATCCTTGCCCATGTTCAATATGCTGCAAACATCTATATTGATTCATGCTATGTTAACCAAGGAATCTATATTTATAACCAATATTCTGGAGGAATCCTAGGACGTGTTGACCCTCAATCTACTTCTGCTGAAATCGTTGTTAGCAACTGTGTATTCGGAGGAATTCTAAAGTCAACTTCTTCTTATGCAGGAGGAATCGTTGGAGGACGTTCATCTGGATATATCACAATAAAGAATAACGTATGCTACGGAACTGTATCTGATGGAAGTAGTAAGGCTGGACCAATTGTTTCAACTAACCTTACAACTACAACATCAATTGGTACAACTAAGTATTATACAATTAATGAATACACAACATTCGAGAATAACTATTATATGCTAGATGATTTCGATGCTGAATCATCAAGCTATGCTACAGCTGATGAGTATTATGCAGCTGAAACATATAATTGCGAGTGGAAGGGTACAGCTGTATTCAATTCTACAATGATCACTTCTGATTGGTGGACTACAAATATGGCAACTTTCATGGAGTCATTCACATATTCTTACAATAACGGATTACTATTCACTTTAAAGACATTTGAATAATCCAATAATATAGCCCTTTGGAGAAAATCCAAAGGGTTTTTCTTATGTCTATAGGTATTTATACCATAAGCAATATAAAGCCGTAAAAAAAGGGATTTTTCAATCCCTTTAATTATTTGCAGTTAAGAACTCAATAAAGCTATCCCTTGATATAGGCTTAGAATAATAATATCCTTGAATATAGTCAACCTTAATTGCTCTGGCTACATTTATCTGCTCATCCTCTTCTATACCCTCAAAAACGACCTTATATTTAAGTCCCTTAATCATTGATATGGCACTATCCATAACATATTTAGCTATTCCATTTTTAAAATAGCTATCAACCATACCCTTATCAAACTTTACAATATCTACTGGCATCTCAACTATATAATTAAGATTTGCGTTACCAGTACCAAAATCATCAAGTGAGAAGCTAAATCCATATTCCTTTAGTATTCTCATATTTCTTAATAGGCTTTGCTTAGCCTCTTCACCAGTCTCAGTAATTTCAAAATTAATATATTTAGGATTAACCCCATATCTCTTTACAATACGAATAAAGCTATCTGCAAAGCCTTCCTGCATACATTGAATAGTTGATAGATTAACCTCAATATAATGAAGACCTAGCTCCTCCATATTATGCTCACAAATAAATAAGCATACCGATTCAAAAACCTTCTTACCAAGATCCAAAATCTTTCCATCATGCTCCATATCAACTATGAAGTCCTTAGGATATATTAAATTACCATCATCATCTCTTAGCCTTACAAGAGCCTCTGCTGCTGTAAAGCTATCTGCATCATTTGAATATATCGGTTGATAAAATACCTCAACATTACCCTTAGCTAAGGCCATATCACATTTTTTCTTTAATTCAAAGCTATTATGAACCTCACTAACTATCTCCTCAGTGATTTCATATATACCTCTATCCTTTTCAGCAAGATTTATATTTAAGTATCTCATAACCTCTAAAAAGTCATTCGCATCCTTAAATAATGTCAAATCGTTAAAATGTAGTATCTTATATCCAACACTTACCAAAATATCATTATTCTTATAAAAGTCATCCTTGAATTCTGCAGCTACAGACTTTAAATCACGAGCTCCATTCTTCTTACGTACTACAATAAAATCATTTCTATCATTTTTAAATATCTTTTCTATATTATAGCTCATAAGCGTCTTAGTAATTGATTTAGAAAACTCATCATAGCTTAATATGGTATTTGACATATCAGTATCATAATTAATTAAAATGAATTCCTTTTCTAAATGCTTCTTCATACAAAGAGTCGCATATTCATTGAAGGCTCTTTGATTCAAGGCGCCAGTAATTTTATCCTCATTAAGTGATGGATTCTCTAGCATGATATATATTACAAGAGAACCTAAAGCCTCAGATAAGGAAACACTTAAAACTGTAATTCCTAAATCAGAGAACATATAATTAAATATTCCTTGAAGACCAGATCCTACAACCCAAAGAGTAATAAAGGTAAATACTCCTATTACCCTTTTACGATATATATGCTTCCTATATCTAACAACTATAGCAACAGTAATTGCCATTACTATAAAGGATTCTGTATAGGTTACAATAATAGGAATACCTTCGGTATAATCATTTAATCCATTTGGATCATGTACAACAGTAATTGGTGTAAATAAAATTAAAGCTATACCAATCATAAGCATAATAAAGGTTGTCATACACATTCTACTAAAGAACTTAAAATTAATTCGTTCAATATCTCCAAGGCAATATACAAGTCCAAGACATACAACAAGAACTACCGTCACTAAATACAATTTACATACAAACTTTGTAAGATATATATTAAACACCTCAGGCTCATTTATCATAACAATCGACAATATGTCTAATATAAGTGACGCAAAGATTGAAATTGCCTGGTATAAAAACATCTGATTACTTCTAACAGCACTCTTCCTTTCAACAAAGTAAAATATGAAGATTACTATCATCACAGCAACTCCAGCCAATTGTAATAATATATTCATATCCTCACTCCCTCTCCACCAAATATAGTATTATATATAGAATAATTTCTTGACACGATTAAAAACGCATTAATGTAAATATCAAAAGAAAATAATGCGCTATAAAACACCCTATCTTTTATTAAAAAAACCTCTTTGTTCTTTTCTCTCCGTACAAAAAATTGATTCAAAATATATTTTTATTATACTATGAAGTTAAAAATTATACAATAATTATTCATTTTTGATAAAAAAGTATCAATAATTAATCATTTTTGGCTAAATTATATTTTGAAAAAGTAAAAATAAAAGGTATATCATTCGATATACCTTATCTATATTACTTATTAGCTGGAATGAAATCAGTAAGCTTAATTTGGGCTCTCTTACCCTTAACTACAATACCCTTACTTCTATCCTTCTCGTCCTCTGGCTCAACCATAATTCCAAGGCAATAAGGATTAATTCTTTCCTTTTCTGCATAAGCCTTAAGATCAATAACCTTAGCTGTTGTGAACTTTGCAGTCTTAGGAGCAATAGTTACCTGCTCTAAAACAGCAATTCTTTCATGGTCTGGCTTATCTAGAACAACTGAAACTGGAGCGTTAAAGTTATCTGATGTACCAAGTACCTTATATCCCTTTTCTGCTAAAGCCTTTAATGCAATATTGTTTGCGTAAATATAAAGCTCTGATGGGAATGCAATCTCGCTATTCTTATATCCCTCTGGCTCTATATCATAAAGCTTATGAATCTTTACCATATGCTCTGCAATAAACTGAATATCTAGTAATACCTGCTTCATATCAGGATTCTTATCATGAACAAATGTATTTACTGCATCCTCACAAGAATCCATAATCTCTAAGGCAATATCCTCAAGATGACGAGGAAGATTAAATGTAATACCTGTAGTAACTTCCTTTCTTGAAAGGAATACTGACTTAAACTCAGGACGTACTACCTTTAAAATATTAATCTCGCAAGCCTTACCACAAAGGTATGCTGCAGTCTCAGCAGGATCTGCTGGATTCTTTTCATCAAAAATTGTAGGGAACATAGCCTCTACATTGCTTCTATATGTTTCTTCAGTAAATGAAACATGATCATATTTACCAGGATTATCTAAGAAATATCTTATTTCATCCCTGTAATTTGTAAACTCATTATTTTGCATTATTAATCACCATTTATATTATATCAAATTTACAAAGAAAAAAGAAGAGATAATTCTCTTCTTGCCCCCTGAAATCTAGCAAGCCGAGCAGCTTTTATAAAGACTCCATACTAAACGCTAGTATTTAGTATCTCCATCCCTAATCACAATACAGCTTAAATCACTCCTACATAATTTTTTTCTATGCTGTGATTAGTAAAACTCTCTCAAGTTCTGCTATTATTATATAATAAAGCGTTTTCATTGTCAACAGTTTTGTTGAAAACGTTTTACTTTTTCTCAAATAAAAAATTAGATAAGGAAAATCAAGTATTAATTTAATAATTTTCCATATGAATTAACGTATATTATTAAACCAAGACCAAAAAACCTCAAAAAGAGGCATTTTTAAAAATTATATGGTATAATGTAGATGGTTATTTAAATAAACAACCATTTTTACATAGTGAATGAATTATTCTTAATAGTTTATTCATAGAAGCTACTAAGGCGGAACGGGCTGCTAATCCATCTGCCTTTTTTCTTTTATAAAATTCCACTATCTTTGTATCTCTATTAGTTTTAATCATACATGTTACTGCCAAATATAATAGGCACCTTAATTTCTTATTTCCTTTTTTAGATATCTTTAAATGTAATCCTGATATTTGACCAGATTGATATATCTGAGGATCTATTCCTGCATAAGCTACTAACTGGCTTGCATTATCAAATCTATCGATATCTCCTAATTCAGCTAATATTCTAGATGTCAAATTACTCCCTATACCAGGTATACTTTTTATAATCTCATAATTTGGTAGATTCTTAGCTAGTTCAACTATTTCATCTAGTGCTATTTCTAAATGTTTTATTTGGGCATTTAGATTATGAATAACAGTATCGAATTGAGATACCAAATATGACTTATAACTACAGCCTGATGCACAATTTTCAGCGTAATCTTTTAAAGCTTGTGCTTGCTTTAATGAAAATGCTTCTTTATGACATGTATGCTTTTCAATAAATTTTGCTATAGTATCTAATCTCTTTTTACGAATGATTTCTGGGTGTGAATATTCGAGTAACAAATTTTGAACATAATCGGTATATACATCATCAAATATCTTGTCGAAACCAGGATAGATAATGTCTAGCAATCTTCTAAATTCAACCTTCCAACGTTTCATTTCATCAACTAAAAAGTCATAATAGCGGCATTTTTCTTTCAAATCACCATATATTTCATCCATTTTAGAATAAATTCTTAGTTCTTTAAGATAGAATACTTTAGATATCGATGCACAATCTTTTGCGTCTGTTTTAGTTCCTCTAATATCACTCTTTCTTACTTTGGCTGATAATAGAGGACTAATAATTGCGTATTTGAATTCATGTTCATCTAGAAATGTTTGTAATGGCTTATGATAAATACCCGTCGCCTCAAATATTACAATACAGTCAGAATTATATTCTTTCTTAATAGAATCTTTTAGCTTCAATAATTCTTTAAAGCCTTCTAAATTGTGTCCTATCTTTTTAGGTTTTGTTATTGGTTCATCTAACCCTTTAAACCCTTGATAGAAGCTTGAGCCCTTAGAAACATCTAAGGAAATACAAAATCCTTTCATTTTCTTTACCTCCAATATTTTGTATTATTTGAAAGCTAGTTTTAATTTCAATTTAATATTTATACCTATTTTCGTTTGCTTTATACGAGATGAAACTCTCCATTAGATTTAAGCAGATTAAAATAATAAATTGAAATTGGGACATTTTATTGTTACGAGATATATTGCTATTCTCCAAAATCTCGACGCCCATAATTCCAAAAACCTTTCTTTAAACCTATGCCTAGATAAAAAGAAAAGCTGAGATTCAAATATTCTCTCAGCTAGCTTATTTCGATAGTGATGGAAAGACCATTGAATAAAGAGTCAAAGCTCTAAATGGTTTTAACGAGATCACATATGCGTCTCAATGATTAAATAACTTTCCATCACTACTATTATACAATAATATTAGAAATAAAAAAACTAAGAGATTAAACTCCTAGTTTTAGTATACGAAAAGGAGCTTCTGCTCCTTTATTTTTACTTATCGTATAGATCCTCGTAAGTATCCATAATGTCTCCATACTTGTTCTCATCGAACTCGTCCTCATCTGGAGTATCACGAATTGAATCAAACTCAGACTCATCTGTATCGTCTGACTCATAATCACTATCATCAGCATAAGGATTCTTTCCATCATCCTCATAATCCTCATCAGTTTCCTCTGACTCCTCATCAGATTCCTCATCGTCCTCATCATCAGAAGCCTTCTTCTCTTCATCCTCAGTTTCGAAGTCCTCAACAGATGGCTCGTTAGTATCTTCCTCTTCAACCTCTTCCTTGTTGAATGCAGAAGCATCCTTATCCCACTCTTCTAGTGATTGGCGATCCTTAAGATCCCACATGTTCTCACCCATATATACGAAATCAGCAGATGTAGTAATGTCTACATAAAGCTGAGTAGCCTTATCTCCATTGTCATCAATGTTCTTAAGCTCTAATACCTTTGCAATAATATCCTTTACAGCTACAGGACCTTCAGAACTCTTAACGATTTCCTTTGCAGCCTCTAGCATAGATAATTGTGAATAATCTACATTGTTTGCCATAGAAATTCCTCCATTTTTACACATTATATATTCTAACATAATTCTTTTAAATTTCAATAGTTTATTTTTTTACTACAAATATTTTGTAAAGACCATAGGAATTACTATTGATTGAAAGCTCATACCAAAGAGTTATTTTTTCTTCAGTAATCTCTATTTTTTTAGCTTCGGCAATAAAGTCAAACTCTAAATCTGCTCCCTTATAATGCCCTGGGCATTTTCTTCCTATTTCAAGATGCATATTCATTGTGCATCCTCCAACCCTCTCTAGATTTACACCAAATTCCTCTACTGTTATGCTTAGGGTTGTGTTTTCAAATGATTTATCAATAAAAGATAGGGTATTTTTGTTTTGAATACCCTCTGCTTCAAACTTAACATTTCCTGATGGAGTATAGGAATAAAACTTTATTTTCATCAGTAATCCCTTCTACCCTCTAAGGCCTTTAATACTGTAACCTCATCAGCATAGTTTATGTCTCCTCCAACAGGTAGACCATGAGCTATACGAGTAACCTTACAATCACAGCCCTCAAGTAGGGTTTTTACATACCTTGCAGTAGTCTCTCCCTCAAGGGTAGCGTTAGTGGCAATTATTACCTCTTTTACATTTGGATTCTTGGCACGTACTATTAATTCATTAATAGTAAGGTCCTCTACTCCAATGCCCTTTTGGAAGTTTATGGCACCATCAAGTACATGGTAAACTCCATTAAAAACATTAAGCTTTTCTATTACATATAAATCCTTTATATTTTCTACAACCATAATGGTATTGTGGTCTCTTTTTTTAGATGAGCAAATCTCACATTCCTCATCCTCACAAAGGTTACCACACACCTTACATTTGTGAAGATTTTTCTTCACATTTATTAGGGCTGTAGAGAATTCCTCTATATCTGTCATATCAAGATTTGAATAGACATACATTGCAAGCCTTTCAGCACTTTTAGCACCAATTGATGGAAGCTTTTTAAATGAATCTATTAAATCTACGATTGCCTTAGGATATTCCATAAAAACCTCCTAAATTAGAATCCGAATCCTCCGAATCCACCTGTGAATTGACCCATAGTCTCCTCTGCATCCTTCTCAAGCTTCTTATTAGCATCATTTAATGCTGCCACAATTGAATCCTGGATCATTTCAATATCATCCTTAGACTCTAATGCATCTGGATCAATAGTTACTGATAAAACCTCATGAGATCCCTTAACCTCAACCTTTACCATTCCACCTGCATTTCCTTCATATACAGTCTCCTCAAGACGAGCTTGAGCCTCCTGCATTTGCTTTTGCATCTTTCTTAACTTCATCATTGCTTGTTGATTCATAATTCTTATATCTCCTTTTTTTATTCAACTTCTATGTTGCTATCTGGGAATAAATCTGCTGCTAGATTATCTAGCTCATCCTTCTTTACCTCCACTGCAACATGCTTTTTAACTAAAATCTTAACTCCTGATAGGTCAGGTGCTTGCTTTGCCTTAAAGGCTTTTACATATATATTTAGGATTTCCTGCCAAGCATCCCTTGGGATTGCTATGAAATCCAAAATATCAATACCAGCTTTGCTGAATAGCTCAATTACTGCCTTGTAATTTCTATCCTGCATTATCATATTACACATTCCAACAGATGGCAATACTAAAACAGCTTTTTTATTTCCAGCAGCCTCTACTGTTAAATCTCTAAATGTTTGTAATATGCTATCACTACTAGATATTAATGCCATTCTAGCATCATTCTTTAAGGTTTTATCTCCATTATTTAAAACCTCAAGAACCATATCTGGTGTAATAAAGTCATCATTTACTACAATATCATCAAATACCTCAGTAATTGATGGTGCCTCCTCCATTGGTATAGGCTCCTGCTTATACTCAATAGGCTTAATCATAGGCTTTACTTCTTTTCTCTTAATCTCAGGCATTGCATCCTGCACTACCTCAGTTGGCTTTCTTCTTTCAAGATAAGAAATACGAGCCTCCATTTCTGATACCTTAGAGATTAAGGCGTTATAATCATTTATTTTTGCATCACTCATCTTAAGAAGCCCTAGCTCTAGGTAGGCTCTCTTTTGATTTGTGAACTTGATATTATTTTGAACGTTATTTAATTCTTGTAACCAAGAATAAATAAACTCATTAGGAATCTTTGAAAGATTTTGGAATTCAGGATTATTATAAATAGCCTTTTGACCAAACTTTGACTTATACATAAGTAGGTCTCTTAAGAATGAAATAATATCTGTTGTAATCTTTTCAATTTCCTTACCCTCACTAATAATTTTATTAATAGTTGTAAGAATTTCCTCTTGGTTATTTTCATAAGCACATTTAATAAGTGTAATTATTGCATCCTTATTAACTGATCCAGATACCAATGTTACATCATCAAGATCTACTACGTCATCACTTGAAAATGAAATACTTTGATCTAAAAGTGATAATGCATCTCTCATTCCACCCTCACAGGCTTCACTTATTAAATCAAGCGCATCATCTGTAACCTTAACATTTTCTTCCTCTGCAACATGCTTAAGATTTAATTTTACATCCTCAGGAGAAATTCCTTGGAAATCAAATCTTTGACATCTTGATAGAATTGTCATTGGAATCTTTTGAGGATCTGTAGTACATAAAATAAATACACAGTAGCTAGGTGGTTCCTCTAATGTCTTAAGTAAGGCATTGAAGGCTTGAGTTGATAGCATATGAACCTCATCGATGATATAAACCTTATATCTTCCATATGCTGGCATAAGCTTAACCTTCTCACGAATATCACGGATTTCATCAATACCATTATTTGAAGCCGCATCCATTTCAATAACATCAGCTATTTGCCCCTTGGCAATACCAATACAGTTATCACACTCACAGCAAGGCTCCATAACCATACCCTTTTGACAATTTAAGGCCTTAGCCATAATCTTTGCCATTGTAGTCTTTCCAGTTCCACGAGGTCCACAGAATAAGTATGCATGTGCTACCTTATTAAGTTTGATTGCATTTTGTAATGTTCTTACAATATGTCTTTGACCTACAACCTCACTAAACTTTTGAGGCCTATAGGCTCTATATAAAGCCATATATGACATGGATACTCACCGTCCTCTAACATTTATATTATACCATATAAAATTACATTTTATAATGGTATTTTCTTTAAAATTATTTTTAAAAATAAAAATGGCTCAACCAAGCCATTTTCAACTATTTTTCGATTGTTTTTAAATCAAATTCACTAAGCTTATTTATAACATATGTAGGAGCTGTTTTAATGTCTTTATATTTTCTGTTGAAATACATTGTATCGATACCAAAATCTATGCCTCCAACGATATCAGATTCCTCTCTATCTCCTATCATTAAATACTTAGATTTATCATAGTCATTTAAATCATTTAATATATAAGAGAAGAAGTCTTTTGATGGTTTGTTAGCACCTATTTTTGATGATACATAGACACCATCAAACATTTCAAATATTCCTGCCTTTTTTAATCTTGAGACCTGAATTTCATACATTCCGTTTGAGGCAATATACATTTTATATTTACCATAAATTTTCTTTAAAAAGTCTAAGGCGTCATCAACGTATTCAATTGCCATACTAAGCTCATCCATATACCTTTTATCGCTTGTGTGTGGATCATCATTTATACCTAAATAAGAGAAGAACTCAGCAAATCTTTTATCATGAAACTCATCTCTTGAAAGTTCGCCACTGGCGTACATTTGAAAATATTTCTCGTTCATATCAGAGAAGGCTTTAATCTCCTCCTCAGTAAGGGTATAGCCTATTGATTCCATTACCTTTATTAAGGATGCTCTTTCTCCCTTTTTAAAATCAAAAATTGTATCATCTAAATCTATTAAAATGTATTCATATTTTTTCATTTTAAATCACCTGTTTCACGTGAAACATTAATCTCCTAAATAGTAGATATATGCCACGTTATCCTTGTATATTTTATACATAGAAATGTATGTTTTATCAGAACATATCATATCCTGTATACTACAGTAAAAACCATCGTAATTTAAGTCTATTCCGACCTTTTGCCAAGCTCTTGAAATAAGGTCAGAGCAGTAGTAGCTATTTTTAGTATCAAATATATATTTATGGTTATATTTTTTACCAATACAATCACATAAATTATGGAAGGCTTCCCTCTTTTCATCATCTGTAGCCTTTACCCTTAAAACAATAATTTGATCTCTTGCATATTCCCTTGTCCAGTATCCTGAATAGGCCTTTTGAACACCGTTATTATAATGGGATTCAATACAGTAATTATTGGTGTACGAAGCATTGTTATATGTCTCTGTATAACAAACACTTGCCGCATGTCCACCAAAGTAGAATCCTACAAGATCATGAGTGATTTGATAATTACCAGCATATGAATCTAGTGTGCATATAATATCACCTGAATTACCATATGTTACCCTTCCATCGGTCTCTACAAATACATCATCATCTGACATCCATGTTTCACGTGAAACCTTATAGTATTTTGTACTACTATCAGATATATCCTCCTGCAATACTCCTTTATCCATAAACTGCTCTATCTCTACTGATAAATATATATTTTCAACAATAGAGCTAAGTGTAATTCCTATAAAGATTGATGAAAGAATTGTTATTAAAATAAATAGTATAATTTTAAGCTGCCTTTTATAGGCTCTAATAAATTTCATCATAGTGCCTTCATTATATCATAAAAAAAGACCCTTGCGGGTCTCTTTATTAATTTTCATACTTAACAGCCTTGATGACGATAGCTCTTTCTTCACCTTCACCCTCAGACTCAGTATATACATCATGCCAGTCTGAAAGCTTCTCGTGAATAACTCTACGCTCAAATGAATTCATAGGCTTAAGCTTTGCATCAACCTTAGTCTTAGCAACTTCCTTTGCAGTCTTTGTTGCTAAAATCTCTAATTGACGAATTCTATTTGCTCTATAATTTCCAATATCTAAGCTTACGATTAGCTTATCCTTAGTATAAGTACCAAGAAGGTTCTTAATTAATAAGCTTAATGCTTCAAGAGTTTTTCCTCTAATTCCGATTAGAAGTGGGTTTTCGCTAGATTCAATAACGTAATTGATTTCATCATCACCGTTGCGTCTTACCTCAATTTGATATTCTAAACCAATTGCTGATAGAATACCTTCAAGATATCTCTTTCCCTCAAGGGCTAGATCAACGTCAACTAATGCTTCATATTTATTATCACCTAGGTCATTAATAAATATTTTATCAGCTGAAATATGTAGCTTCTCAACAGATAGCTTTAATGCTTCCTCTTCAGAAGTTGCTTCAATACTAATTTTCTTTTGCATTCTAACACCTACGCCTTCTTACTTATTGTTCTTTTCTGTAACCTTTACAGGTACAGTTCCTGTCATCTTATAATAATGCTTTTCATTTAGCTTTCTTCCTATAAATGATTGAAGTAATTGATAAATTCCTCCAATTAGCCAGTATAATGCTAGGGCTGTATTTTGTAGGGAGAAAATGAAGAACATTACTACCATGAAGTAGTTCATCATCTTCATTTGCTTAGCTGTGTCTTGAGCTTGTGATGGTGCTCTTCTTTGAGTTCCAGTTTGCTTCATGTAGCTAGGCTTCTTCTGAGCTAAATGCTGAGAAAGAAGTGTAATTGCACTGAACGCTAACGCTAAAACTACAACGAAAATCTTATCATGAATTGCTCCTGAGCTAAATGAACTATTTAGTTCAAAATAGTTGAATACTTTAGTGTTGCTTAAAACGAATTTACCAGGTTGTACGATTGTTGTAACTCCGTCATCTAAAGTAGTAGTAGCATATAAGTTAATACGTCTTACTGCCTCATACATTCCCATGAAGATAGGGAATTGTAGAATCATAGTAAACATACATCCAAATGGATTCATCTTATATTTCTTATAAACAGCCATTGTCTCAGCCTGCATTCTACGTTGAGACTCTGGGTCTTGTCTACCTCTATACTTATTTTGAATCTTTTCCATTTCTGGTTGGATTAATTGCATCTTAACAGTTGAGCTGTTTTGCTTTGCATAAATAGGCCAAGCTAGTGTACGTACAATAAGAGTTGTAAATATAATTCCCCAGAAGTACTTGTTACCACAAGCTGAACCAATTAAATGCATTAGCCATGCAATTGGATAAGATAGAAGTGCAACTGGCCATCCAAATAATCCTTGGAAGAAGCTTGAAAAATCAAACTCATTCTTCCATGAAGTATAAATTGTAGAAGGCCATTTTCCACTACGACATGAAGTTAAAGCTAGAACAACAACTAATAAAACAGCTATTAATGAAATCTTATTGATATTTCTTTTAAAATAAGTCTTCAATAGTTTTCTCCTTTAATCTTTCATTTTCATTTTTATATTTAATTTTTTGAATAGATAAGCTAACTGACGCCTCATTTCATCAAATTCTAAATCATTAATAGTTGGCTTCGCAACTACTAATATATCTAGACTCTGATTAATATCAATCATATTATCTATAATAGATCTTAATTGTCTCTTGCGCTTAACTCTTGTAACCGCAATACCAATCTTTTTACCTACGCTAATTGCATAACGAAAATAAGTGGTCTCGCTCTGTTTTATATATACATTAAAGTATTTATTACCATAAGATTTATGATTCTTAATGATAGATTCAATTTCTTCGTTTCTTTTAACGCGATATTTTTTTCTCATTTTAACTCCTTATAAAATAAAAAAGAACCACCTAAAAAATACTAAATTATATTTTATCTGGTGGTTCAAGTTCTTTTATAATATAAGTTCTATTTACTTAGATAATTGCTTACGTCCTTGTCTACGTCTTCTAGCAATGATCTTACGACCATTCTTAGATGCTTGTCTAACACGGAAACCATGAGTAACTTTTCTCTTACGCTTGTTAGGTTGATATGTTCTCTTCATAACTATGCCTCACTTTCTTTTACGAAACCATGCAGTAGTAATCTTACCATATCATTTTTTAAAAGTCAATGAAAAAATTGTATGAAAATAATTTAAATTTTTACCACTAAACTTAACCACATTTTTTATAAAAAAATTGTAGATAAAATGTGGATAACTTTTTATCAACACCACATACAATTGTGGAAAAGTTTATAACTCAATTTTTTTCGGTGGTTAAGCCATTTTCAATAAAATTTACACACATTTTTATACACATAACCACAGGTTAGTAAACCGAGTTATCCACATTTTTTGTGGAAAAGAATTTATTGCTTATTTTTTATTATTTGTTAAGATTATAATGCGATTTAGAAAAGGGATGAAAAGAAAAATGGAAAAAGTACAAATAATATGGTCTGATTTACTATCGGAATTATCAAAAAATTATGATTCAGAGCTTTTATCAGAAGTATTTGATGATTGTCAAATAGTAAAAGAAACTAACGGATTAATTCATGTATTGGTACCATCTGTTTATGTTAAAAGTAAAATAAATAATGTTTTTTATAATAATATAAATAAGTTATTACCAACAATTTGTGATAAACCTGTTAGATTTAAGTTTTTAACAAAAGAGGATCTAGTAAAGGAAGAAAATAAATATGAAGAGAAGCTTATAGTACAACAAACTCAATCATTTGAATCTAATTTAAATGGATTATATACATTTGATTCATTTATAGTAGGAGATTCAAATAGATTTGCTCAAAGAAATGCTTTAATTACTGCACAGCAGCCAGGTACTGTTAATAACCCACTTTATATTTTTGGAGGAGTAGGACTTGGTAAAACTCATTTAATGCAGGCAATTGGTAACTATTATTTGGATGCAAATGTAGGTAAAAATGTATTATATATAACTACTCAAAATTTTATTAAGGAATATTCACTTGCTGCCAAGAATAAGGAATTAGATAAATTTGATGAAAAATTTAATAATTTAGATATGCTTTTAATAGATGATATTCAAATGATTTCATCTGCACCTAAAACACAAGAGGCATTCTTTAATATTTTTGTTAATTTAACTAATAATAATAAACAAATTATTATAACATCAGATAAGCCAGCTAACCAATTAAATAATATAATGGATAGACTTACAACAAGATTTAACTATGGACTTACAGTAGATATTTCAACTCCTGATATTCCATTAAAGTGTAATATCTTAAAATATAAGCTATCTCAATCATCTCCAGCATCTATTGAGGATAATGTTATAGAATATATATCAACATTATTTGATAATATAAGAGAGCTTGAGGGATGCTTAAGAAGAGTTCTTGCATATGCTGATATATCTAATGAGGATGTAACACTTGATTTAGCTAAGGAGGCTTTATCATCTATTATATCTAATAAGCAATCAAGTGATTCTAATGATCAGTATGAGAATGTTAAATCAATTATTTGTGATTTTTATAACATAACTGTATCTGATATAGTAGGTAAAAAGAGAACATCTAATATAGTAGTTCCAAGACAGCTTTGTATGTATATATTAAGAAATAAATATGATCTACCATATACTAAGATAGGTGAGCTTATGGGACATAAGGATCATTCAACTGTAATGACTGCTGTATCAAAAATAGATAATGAATTAAATAGTAATGATGACCTAAAGCTTAGCTATGAAGCAGTGCTTAAAAAATTAAGTTTAAATTAACCACATTTTAACCACATATTATCTTCATAAAACTAACAATTTATGGTATAATAAAATAGGCCGATTTGATGGAAAATTTTAGAGTTTTCCACATATCCACATTGCTTATAATAATGATAATAATATTAATAATAAAATAAATAAAAGAGAGGATTTTTTAAAAAATGAAATTAACAATTGATCGTGATGTATTTTTAGAAAACTTAAATATAGTATCAAGAGGATTACCATCTAAAACATCAATGCCAAGCTTATATGGTATTAAGATGGATGTAACAAGTCAGAACATGTTCTTAACTACATCTAATATGGATATATCTATTGAGGTAATGATTGAGGATAAATCATTAAATATTGAAGAGCCAGGTAAGTGCTTAATTAATGGTAAGTTCTTTATAGATATTATAAGAAAGGTTAATTCTAAGAAGGTTATTTTACAGCTATTAGATGATAATCAATTATATATAAAGGTTGATAGAGGAGAATATAAGCTAAGAGTTATGAATTATGAGGATTATCCTTCAATTGATTTTGTAACACTTGAAAATCCATTATCACTTGAAACATCTTTAATTAAGTCAATTATTAGAGAAACAGGATTTGCAACTGCAAAGTCTGAAAAGAGACCAATTTTTACAGGAGTTAATTTTAAGCTAGTTAATAATGAATTAACATGTGTTGGTACAGATTCATATAGACTTGCTCAAAAGAAAATTAATTTAAATGATTCATATAATGATTTTAATATTGTAATACCTTCTAAGTCATTAGATGAATTATTAAAGATTATTGATAATAATGATGAAACAATTAATGTTTACTTTGAATCTAATAAGGTATTATTTAAGTATAATAATGTAATGTTCCAAACAAGATTAATTGATGGACAATTCCCAGATACACAAAGAGTAATACCTACATCATATCTTGCGACATTAAAGTTTAATAAGGATGATTTAGTACAAGCAATTGAGCGTGTATCTATTGTATCTCCTCATGATACTGAAAAGAATAGAGAATTAACATATTCTACAGTAAAGCTTAATATTAGTAAGAATCAAAATATTGAAATTTCAACTTCTAACTCTCAGGTAGGAGATGCAAAGGAAGAGGTTATTGCTAATGAAATTGATGCAGCTGAGGAATTCCAAATTGGATTTAATTCAGAATATATGCTAGATGCATTAAGATCATTTACTGATTATGAAATAATCATTGAATTATCTGGAAATGTTAAGCCTTTTGTAGTAAAGGGAACTAATACAACTAACCTTCTTCAAATCATTTTACCAGTTAATTTATAATACAAATAAGTTTTAAAGCCTTAAATTACGCGTTTAAGGCTTTTTTTATATAATTAAGTGTTATTTTATTTTTATTACTAAAATGGAAAAAATAGGCTATTTTTTGAAAATTTGTGGTATAATATATGAGTAGGCATAGGTGATTATGATGGAAAACGTAAAAATTAAAGGTGAATTCATAACTTTACAGCAGCTACTAAAAGTAGAAAGTATTATTTCATCTGGTGGAGAAATTAAATATTATCTTCAAGAAAATACTGTTTTAGTTAATGGTGAAAGAGAAACTAGAAGAGGTAGAAAATTATATCCAGGTGATGTAGTTAAGGTAGAAGATTTGGAAATAAATCTTGATTAATAATATTCATTTAAAAAATATTAGATTATATGATGATACTACCTTAAATATTAATAATAATCTTGTTATTTTAGTAGGACCTAATGCTTGTGGTAAAACAACAATTTTAGAATCTATTTATTTAATAAGTAAAGCCAAGAGCCATAGAACTAATGATATGCAAAATATTATTAAAGAGGGTAAGGATTTTGGTGTTATTGAAATAAATGAAAATAAAAAATATAAGATGATTATTTCAAAAACTGGTAAGCAGCTTTTAATTAATAATGTTTTATATAAAAAAATAAGTGATTTTATTGGTAATATTAAGGCTATCATGTTTTCACCATCAGACTTAAACTTAGTTTATGGAAGTAAAACAGATAGAAGACAATTTTTAAATACGGAGCTTTCAATTATAAATAAGAAATATATTTATGAAATAAATAAATATAATAAGCTTTTAAAGGAAAGAAACGAGATACTAAAAAATTATGATAAAAATAAGGCTGTTATTTTAAATGTAATAACAGATGAGCTTATTGAAGCTAATAAGATTATTTATAAATATCGTGAGGATTTTATAAATAATTTAAATAGATATATTAAAAAAATACATAAGGATCTTTATGGTGAGGATCTGTATTTAAAATATATGCCATCAGTTAAATATGATGACTTTGATAGTGTTTATAAGGAAAGATTAGAATATGATATTGTTACTAAATCTACTAGTAAGGGTATTCATAGAGATGATCTTTTATTTATGATAAATGATAATAATGCGATTTCCTATTCCTCACAGGGACAGGTAAGAAGTATTGTATTATCCCTAAAAATATCATTATTTTATTATATGAGGGAGCTATTTGGTAATAATATTTGCTTATTACTAGATGATGTTTTTTCTGAGCTAGATAATGATAGAGTTTTAGCTTTGGTGAAGTTTTTAATAAATGAGAATCAAACATTTATTACAACTACATCTATTGATTTAATACCAAATGCCTTAAAGATGAAGGCACAAATAATATATATTGAAAAGGAGTAAGTAAAATGGCTGAGGAATTAAAGAATGAAGAAGAGCAAATTAAGCTAGAAGAAAAGGATGTTTCCTCTAATGTATTAAAGGCTATGGACTTTAATACTAAGGAGAAGGCTTCTGAGGCTTATGATGAAACTCAAATTCAAGTACTTGAGGGACTAGATCCAGTTAGAAAAAGACCAGGTATGTATATTGGTTCTACATCAGAAAGAGGACTACACCATTTAGTATGGGAAATTGTAGATAACTCTATTGATGAGGCTTTGGCAGGATTCTGTAATCATATTGAGGTAGATATGCTACCAGGAGAGATTATTAGGGTTACAGATAATGGACGTGGAATGCCAACAGCAATTCACCCTAAGACTGGTAAGTCTACAGTTGAAACAATATTTACAGTACTTCATGCCGGAGGTAAGTTTGGTGGAGGATCTTATAAGGTTTCCGGAGGACTACACGGAGTAGGTGCTTCAGTTGTTAATGCTCTATCTGAGTGGATGGAGGTTAAGGTTAGACGTAATCATGAGCTTTATAGTATTAAGTTTGCTCGTGGAATTACAGTTGAGCCTTTAAAGGATTTAGGACCTACAGATTTAGAGAATGGTTCTGAGGTAACATTTAAGGCTGATGCCCAAATATTTACTGAAACTACAACATATAACTATGAAACATTAAGAACTCGTATTCAGCAGCTAGCATTTTTAAATAAGGGACTTAGAATCACTATTCGTGATAAGAGAAGTGAGTTTACAGAAAATCATAAGGAAGCTTCATATTATTATGAGGGTGGAATTATTGAATATGTTAAGTTCTTAAATGAATCAAGAACTCCTGTTCATAAGGATGTTGTTTATGCTGATAAGGAGGTTGATGGTATTACTGTTGAAATTGCAATGCAATATACAACAGATTATCTAGTTAACCTATATTCATTTGCTAATAATATTCATACTCATGAGGGAGGATATCATGAGGATGGATTTAAGATGGCTATTGCCCGTGTTATTAAGAAATACGGAACAGAGCAAAATATGCTTAAGAAGGATAATTTAAAGCAGGATGACTCATTAGAGGGACTAACTGCAATTATTTCAATTAAGCACCCTAACCCACAATTTGAAGGACAAACTAAGACTAAGCTTGGAAATAGTGAGGTAAGAAGTATTACATCTCAAATTGTAGGAGAGGTATTTGAAACATATCTACTTGAGCATCCAAATGAGGCTAAGGCAATCGTTGAAAAGGTTATTCTTGCATCTCGTGCACGTGAGGCTGCACAAAAGGCAAGAGAAACTACACGTAAGTCACCATTATCTGGAATAATGATGGCATCAAAGCTTGCTGATTGTCACTCTAAGGAAGCAGAAAAATGTGAGATGTATCTTGTAGAGGGAGACTCTGCCGGAGGTTCTGCTAAGTCTGGTAGAGATTCAGAATATCAAGCAATCCTTCCACTACGTGGTAAGGTTTTAAATGTTGAAAAGGTAAGACAGGATAGAGCCCTACAAAATAATGAAATTGTTTCTATGATTCAGGCTATTGGTACTGGATTTGGAGAGGATTTTGATATTACAAAGGCTCGTTATCATAAGATTGTAATTATGACCGACGCCGATGTCGACGGAGCTCATATCGCAACACTATTATTAACATTCTTCTTTAGATATATGCCACAGCTTATTGAGGCAGGATATATATATCTTGCAAAACCACCATTATATAGAATTAATGTTGGAAAGAAGATGAACTATGCTTACTCTGATGAGGAGCTAGAAATGTTTAAGAAGGTCATGGGTGGAAAGCCTGAGGTACAAAGATATAAGGGACTTGGAGAAATGGATCCATCTCAGCTTTGGGAAACAACTATGGACCCTAAGACAAGAATATTAATGCAGGTACAAATGGATGACGCAATGCTTGCGGATCAAACATTTAGTATGCTAATGGGTGAGGATGTAGGTCCTCGTAAGGAATTCATTCAAGATAATGCTATTTATGCAAATATTGATATGTGATAAAGGTAGGAGGAAATCATGGAAAATAATAACACAAATAATTTAAATGATGAAAATCTTACTGAAGAGGAAATAATTAAGGAGGAGCATGACAAGGTAGAGCCTGTCATGATTACTCAAAAGGTTAAAAGCTCATTCCTTGATTATGCCATGTCAGTAATTGTAGCACGTGCTCTTCCAGATGCACGTGATGGATTAAAGCCAGTTCAACGTAGAATTCTTTATGGAATGAATCAGCTTGGTGTATATTCAAACACTGCTCATAAGAAATCTGCACGTATCGTTGGAGAGGTTATGGGAAAGTATCACCCACATGGTGATTCATCTATTTATGATGCAATGGTTCGTATGGCACAGCCATTTAACTACCGTTATATGCTAGTTGATGGTCATGGAAACTTTGGTTCAGTAGACGGAGACGGTGCAGCCGCAATGCGTTATACTGAGGCACGTATGTCTAAGATTTCTATGGAAATGCTTAGAGACATCAATAAGAATACAGTAGATTTTATTGATAACTATGATGCAACAGAAATAGAGCCAACAATTCTTCCTGCAAGATTCCCTAACCTACTTGTAAATGGTTCAATGGGAATTGCCGTAGGTATGGCAACAAACATTCCACCACATAACCTAGGAGAGGTTATTGATGGAGTTATCGCATTAATGGATAATCCAGATATTGATACTGATGGATTAATGCAATATATTAAGGGACCAGATTTCCCTACAGGAGGTCTAGTTCTTGGTGCTGCTGGATTAAAGAATGCTTATGATAGTGGACTTGGAACAATTGTAATTCGTTCTAAGGTTGATATTGAAGAAGCAGAGCAAGCACAAAAGCATCACATTATTATAGTACGTGAGATTCCATATACAGTTAATAAGGCACGTCTTATTGAGCGTATTGGAGAGGTTACAAAGCTTAAGCTTGTAGATGGTATTGTAGATCTACGTGATGAGTCAAATGATCGTAATGGAACAAAGATTGTAATTGAGGTACGTCATGACGTAAATCCTCAGGTATTACTAAATAAGCTTTATAAGCTAACACAGCTTCAAATCTCATTTGGTATTAACATGATTTGTCTTGTTGATGGAAAGCCTTGCTGTATTACATTAAAGAAGGCTCTAGAGGTATATCTAAAGCATCAATTTGATGTAATTACACGTCGTATTAAGTTCGACCTAGATAAGGCTGAGCAGCGTCTACATATTCTAGAGGGATTAAAGATTGCTCTAGATAACATTGATGAAATCATCAAGGTTATAAGAGGTACAACAGATGGTACTGAAAAGGAGCAGCTAATGACAAGATTTGGTCTTGATGATATTCAAGCCCAAGCAATCCTTGACATGCAGCTTCGTAGATTATCAGGATTAAATAGAGAAAAGACTTATCAGGAATATGATGAGCTAATTAAGACAGTTGAGGATTTAAAGGCTACCCTTGAATCTCCTGAGCGTAGAATGCAAATCATTCGTGATGAGCTTATTGAGATTAAGGAAAAGTATGGAGATAAGAGACGTAGTGAGCTATCTCTATCTACAGCCCTTAATATCGAGGATGAGGATTTAATCCCAGTAGAGGATGTTGTAATCACTGTTACAAAGAGCGGTTATATCAAGAGAATGAAGCAGGATGTATATCGTGCTCAAAATAGAGGTGGAGTTGGAGTTACAGGAATTAAGACTAACGCTAATGACGTAGTTGATCATATCCTTCCAATGTCATCTCATGATCACCTAATTGTATTCACTAACCTTGGACGTATTTATGATATAAAGGGATACCAGGTACCAGAGGGTACAAGACAAGCTAAGGGACTTCCAGTAGTAAACCTATTAAAGCTTGGTGAGGGTGAAAAGCTTCAAACCATAACTACAGTTAAGGATTTAGAGGATAAGGAGAAGAATTTCTTCTTCGCAACAAAGAATGGTGTAGTAAAGAGAACATCATTTGCTGAATTCCAAAATATTAGATCAAATGGAATTATCGCCATTGAGCTTAAGGATGGAGATGAGCTTCTATCTGTAATTGTTACAGAGGGTCATGATGAAATCCTTCTTGGAGCTTCAAATGGTAAGGCTATAAGATTTAATGAGGATCAAATAAGAAAGATTGGAAGATCTGCTGCTGGAGTTAGAGGAATGACTCTTCCAGAGGGAGTAGAGCTAATTGGACTTACAAAGATTTATCAGGATGATGATCAAATCCTTGTAGTTACATCTAATGGATATGGAAAGAGAACTAATGCGACTGAATATCGTTCACAGCTTCGTGGAGGAATGGGAGTAAAGACATTCAATGCCACTGAGAAGAATGGAGACTTAGTATCTCTTACAGCAATAGCAGATAGCCTAGATTTAATTATTACTACAAACAAGGGAGTAGTAATTAGAATGGCAGCATCAGATATTTCTCTTACTTCCCGTGCAACACAGGGTGTTAGAGTAATTAACCTAAGACCTGGACAAAAGGTTTCAACAATTGCCGTAGTACCTCATGATGAAAATGAGGAAATGGGTGAATTTGAGGAAGCTCCTGCAGAATAAAATATTAAAATACGAGGTTTAAACTGAAATGATAAAATGTTAGTAGACACTAAAAGTGCATTAGTGTTTATTAACATTTTTTCTTTTATATGATGTTGTTTTATATTGCTTACTTTTATGCTAGAATTAAATTGAAGGTTTGTGAAGACTTTTTTGTTTTAGATTCAGATATGTTATTTATAAGATAGGGAGCTTCTGGATTATTTAGTGATGACTGGAGGACATCATCAAGACAATATTCTATAAGGGTGGTTTGTTAGATATGAAAAAGAAAATTATAATATTAATTATTTTATTATTTTTACCACTGGTATTATTAAGTTCTTGTAAAAAAAGAACACTATACGAAAGTGGTGATTTCAGGTATTTAATAATTAAAGAAGATGGGGAAGAGATGGCAGCAATTATAGAATTATCAGATTCTGGAGACGAGAAAGAAGTGATAATTATTCCTGAATATCTTGATGGTTATAAGGTTTATGGTATGTACGACAGGATATCGTCAAGACAATGGGGGAAAATTCAAAGTAACCCAGAAAGGAAGATAATAATCACACATTATATAGAATACGAAGATCTTTCATTTAGTGGTAATAATGTTTTGTTTATTGGTGATGGTTTAAATGAACGTAGTATAAAAGGAGCACCCGAATTTTATACCTATTTACCTTCAAATATAGAAATAGATAATAGTGAATATTATCTGAATAATGCTAATGTGACATATTATGTAGATGGTGATATTTATTGGATAGATGATTATGATAATAGTTTAATTACATTTATACCAGAAAATCCTACAAAAGAAGGATATACATTTGATGGATGGTATAAGGATAGTGAATATCAGAATAAATGGGATTTTGATGTGGATATAGTTCCTGCAAAAGATATTGAATATTGGGATAAATATCATTATGATAACAGGAAAACATATAATTATAAAGAAACTAAATTATATGCTAAGTTTATAAATGACTAAACTTGTATTTTCTGGAATGCTTTTCTTTGTAGATACAATGAAGAATTATTAAAAATAAAATTAAATGTTCAAACTGAACAAAAAATTAAAAATATATGTTATAGTTAAGATATACTAGATTAAAGAGGATACATATGAATCAAAAGGTAAAATCAATTCTTTTAATAATACTTGCAAATATAGTAATGGTATCTCTTATAGTACTTGCTATATGGGTGAAGGTTGAGCATAATAGGCTTGTTACTATGTTTGTACTATTAGGCTTTGCAGCTCTAATTCTTTTAATAGAGCTTCAGGCATTTATTTTAAATCACGCAATGAATAAGGGTAGGAGGTAGCTTATGGACAAGTATTTTAAGGACTATAAGCCATATAAGGATGGTATTCATAATGATGCCGTAATTTTATCTAAGGCTATCGAGGAATGTGCTCTAAATGGTGATAGGCTTATTATAGAGGAGGGTCTATATAAGTGTGGTACTATCTTTTTAAAGGACAACACAAGCCTATATTTAGAAAAGGGAGCTATAATTAAGCTTAGTGATAATAAGGATGATTTTAAATCCTTTGAATCAGGAAATAAAATAATCACAAGAAATACCTGGGAGGACTGTACCTATAATGGTAAGCCTAATAGCTATTTCATATTTGGATATGACCTACAAAATATTACACTTGATGGAGAGGGTATTATTGATGGAAGCGAGGAGCTATTTTTAGGTAAGGTTACAAAATACCATATTGAAGGTGCATATTATCCAAGAACACCTCTTATTTATTTAGAAAAATGTAAGAATATAAAAATATTAAACCTAACACTTAGAAAGAGCGCATTCTGGACAGTACACATGGTAGGATGTGATACTATTCTAATAGATTCAGTAACTATAAAGAATAGCCCTATATTTACAAACTGTGATGGAATAGATCCAGACCACTCTAAAAATATAATAATAAGAAACTGTGATATCTATTCTGCAGATGACTGTGTAGTATTAAAATCTACATCATACGCTAAGGAGTATGGCCCTGTTTGTAATGTAGAGGTCTATAACTGTAGATTCAAATCAACATCTGCAGCTATAAAGCTTGGTACAGAATCAGTATCAGACTTTAAAAACATCTATTTCCATGATATAGAAATCTATGATACTAATAGAGGAATATCTATAATGGTAAGAGATGGTGGTAGTGTATCAGATGTAGTGTTTGAAAACATTACAATAGATAACCACCAGGTATCCCCTCTTAACTGGTGGGGAAGAGGAGAGCCTATATCTATTACAAATATAAAAAGAGATGAAAGCTCATCTCTTGGAGTAATAGATAATGTATCATTTAAAAATATTAAATGTGATAGTGAGAATGGAATCACTATTGTAGGAGATAATATTTTAAATGTAGAATTAGAAAATGTTATAATTAATAGGCATAACAAAACAGCATGGCCTAAAAAGGATCTTGATTTAAGACCTAGTATATATAACATATGTGAGGGTTCATTCTACGACCTATATATAAAGGGTAATGCGAATGTATTGTATAAGGAATGTAGCTTTAAAGATATAGCTAAGGAGTAATATATGAAAAGAAGTATTGGTGTAAGAGAAATTGCATATTTCCTATACGCGTCTGGTGACCTGTCATCAGACTTCTTTTCTAATGCCTCAGGAAGAGATGGAATAATGGCACACCAATATCTTCAGCATAAATATAAAGCCGAGGATATAAAGGAATACTTTATTAAATCAAATACTATAATAGATGACTATGAAATAGAGCTATCAGGAAGAATTGATGGAGTATTAAAGGATAGTGGTGAAACTATCCTTGAGGAGATAAAATCCACAAGATTAAATCTTACAGATATTGATATAGATTATCACCGTGAGCATCTAGCTCAGCTAAAGCTTTATGGCTATATGTATTGTGATGCAGAGGACCTACCTTCAATAAGGCTAAGGCTTACATATATAAACACAAGAAGCTATGAAACCATCTATTTTGATGTTTTAATTTCAAGAGATGAGCTTAGTGAGTTTTATTATGATAGCCTTAGAAAATATATTGATTGGCTAAATATTATTGAGGAGAAGAGAAAGGATAGAATTGATACAATCAAATCTATAAGCTTCCCATACGATAAAATAAGAGATGGTCAAAGGGATATGATGAAGGCCTCATATTATACCCTAAGCCATAAGAATATATTATACGCTATTGCCCCTACAGGAATAGGAAAAACAATGGCGACCATTTTTTCAGGGCTTAAGTCTATGAAGGCTGATAGAGAAAAGCTATTCTATCTTACAGGTAAATCTACAGGTAAAAGGGTAGCTGAGGAATCCCTCCGCCTTCTTATAGATAAGGGACTTAAGGTTAAGGCCTTATCCTTAACCTCAAAGGCTAAAAGCTGTCTTAATGACACAACAGTATGTGATCCACTTAAATGTAAGTATGCCAAGGGATATTTTGATAGGCTTCAAGAGGCATTAGTATATGCCTATAATTCATATAATTTATTTACACCAGATATTATAAAAGAGCTTGCGAAGGAATATAATATATGTCCCTTTGAATTC
>JAILRQ010000024.1 GCA_024698125.1 Acholeplasmatales bacterium | reverse complement strand
ACTAGAGTTCAGCCCTGCTGAAATGATATTTGTTGAAGAGAATCTAGATAAGCTTGCATCTCTTGGTATTATTATGAGTCAAATATCAGCTAATGCCTATGCAGTACGAGAGGTTCCATATTGGATGGATTTTGATAATATAGATACCTTCGTTCATAATCTTATAGACTCATTCTATGAGGATAAGGAAATATCTATTATTAAGCAAAGAGATAGAATAAGTAAGCAAATTGCCTGCAAGTCATCAATTAAGGCTAACCATAATGTTGACCAAAGAGAGGCAATGGGCCTTGTAGCTCAGCTTAATAAATGTAATAACCCATATACATGCCCACATGGAAGACCTACCATTATAAGGCTTGATAAGGATTATCTTGAGAAGCTATTCCTTCGTGAGATGTAATAATGGATAAGGTAATAGCGATTGTTGGACCTACTGCGATAGGTAAAACTAAAATATCTATTGAGCTTGCCAAGAGATTAGGTCTTGAAATTATCTCTGGTGACAGTGTTGCAGTATATAAGGGCTTAGATATTGGTAGTGCTAAGCCAACAGCAGAAGAAATGCAGGGGGTCATACATCACCTAATTGATGTACTAGAGCCAACTGAGCAATATGATGTTTCAATGTTTCAGGCAGAGGCTAGAAAGGTCATATATAAAAATCACAAGGCTATAATTTGTGGTGGTACAGGGTTATATATTCAAAGTGCTATCTATGATTATAGATTTGATGCCAAAAAAAGAGATGAAGGCTTTGAGGAGCAGTTTAAGAATTACTCTAATGAGGAATTATATAACTACCTTTTATCTTTAGATCCTACTGTGGATAGAGAAAAGCTTCATCCAAATAATAGAAAAAGGGTTTTAAGGGCAATTGAAATATTTAAGGACACAAATAATAGTGTTTCTAATCAAAATGCCTTAAATAGACCTTTATTTGATTCCTATATCATTTATTTAAATGTCTCAGATAGAGATTTATTATATAAAAGAATAGATCAAAGAGTTGATAAGATGATAGAGGATGGACTTCTTGATGAGGTTAAGGGCTTATATGATAAGGGTATATATCCACATGCAATTGGCTATAAGGAGCTTTTACCATATTTTGCAGGGGATATAAGCCTTCAAAGTGCAGTTGATGAGATTAAGAAGAACTCACGTCATTTAGCTAAAAGGCAAATGACATGGTTCCGTAATCAAATGCCATCTCATTTCTATGAGGTTAATATTAATAATATTGATGAGACTATAGATACAATCTATAATGATCTTATAAAATTCCTTGGAGGTGAATAGATTTGAATATTTATTTAATAGGTATGCCAGGATGTGGTAAATCATCTGTTGGAAAAAAGCTTAGTCAAGATATTGGATATCTTTATGTAGACCTTGATAAATATATTGAGGAAAAGGCCTCAATGTCTATTCCCAAGATATTTGAGGAAAGAGGAGAGGAGGGCTTTAGAGCCCTTGAGAGTGAAGCCTTATATGATTTCAAATCAAAGGATGGTTATATAGTTTCCTGTGGTGGAGGAATTATAAGGAATAAGAGTAATAAGGCTTTAATGAATGGCAAGGTAGTATATATTAATGTAGCACTTGATATTCTAAAAGATAGAATAGCAAATGATAAGGAAAATATAAGACCTATGTTTAAGACTAAAACAGTTGAGGAGCTTTACCTAGAAAGAAAGGATAAATATGACTATTTCAAGGATGTTGAGGTAGAAAATATTACACTTTCATGCTGTGTAAATGATATTAAAAAGGAGCTTGGATTATAATGGATAAGAAGAAAATACTTGTTATTAATGGACCAAATCTTAATATGCTAGGACAACGTGATAAGAATCATTATGGGACTGTCACATTAGGAGAGATTTGTGAAATGATGAGAAAAGAGGATTACTTTGATTATGTATTCTTCCAATCAAATCACGAAGGAGATATTATTGATAAGATTCAGCATACATCATGTGATGCGATTATTATAAATCCAGGAGCTTATACTCATACATCAGTTGCAATCCATGATGCACTTGAAATTAAAAAGTGTGAGAAGGTAGAGGTTCATCTATCTGATGTTGATAATAGAGATGACTTTAGAAAGATTAACTTTGTACGTGATGTATGTACACACACAGTCTCAGGATTAAAGGAGTACTCATACATAGAGGCCATAAAATATTTGAAAAAAGTTTTATAACATGATATAATATTTATCGTTATTTGAATAAAAAAGGAGATATATACTATGATTAAGGTTAATGACCTAAAGAATGGTGTTGTAATTGAGTACGACGGAAAGCTTATGCAAATCGTTGAATTCATGCACGTTCTACAAAATAAGGTAGCATATGTTCGTGTTAAGATGAAGAACCTAAGAACTGGTGCAGTTATGGAAACAGCACTTAAGGGATCTGACTCAGCATTTAAGAGATGCTTTATAGACAAGAAGCCTATGCAATATATTTTTAACTCAGGAGACACATATACATTTATGGATCTTGAGACATATGAGCAAATTGAGGTTCCAGCATCTCACATTGAGTGGGAGAAGAACTTCCTAGTTGAAGGACAAAATGTTGAAATCACTTCATATGAATCAGAAATTTTAGGAGTAAATCTACCTGATAAGATTACTCTAACAACTACAGAGTGTGACCCAGCAGTAAAGGGTGATACTAAGACTAATGCATTAAAGGACGCAGTAGTAGAAACAGGATTAAAGGTAAAGGTACCTTTATTTGTTGAAAATGGACAAAGAATCATTATTTCTACAATTGATGGTTCATACTGCGGACGTGAACAAAACTAATTGGTAAAAATATACAAAGGGAGCATGCTATAAAATAATATATCAGAGCATATGCCATATGCGTTGAAGAATATTATTTGATTAGCCATCATAAAAATTGGACATACAATCGGTGCTATTGAGTGTAACATTCACTAAAACTGAAGGAATATTTCTAGCAATAATTATTATATGTATTCTTTTATCAGCTTTCTTCTCAATGTCAGAGACAGTATTCTCATCTGTAAATACAGCAAAGCTAAAGACTGCAGTAGAGGATAGAAAGCCAGGATCAAAGAAGGCATTATATCTAACTGAAAATTTTGATAAGACATTAACAACCCTACTTGTAGGAAATAATATTGTAAATACATTAATGACTGTAATATCAGTTCCATTATTCGCATCATTCATTAAGAATGATAACTATGTATCACTTGTATCTACAATTGTAATGACAGTATTACTATTAATCTGTGGAGAGATTACTCCAAAGACTATTGGAAAGAAGTACTGTGATTCAATCTGCTATAAGATTTCAGCGATTATATATTTATTTACAATAATTTTATTCCCTATTGTTATCCT
Source organism: Acholeplasmatales bacterium (assembly GCA_024698125.1). GTDB lineage: Bacteria > Bacillota_I > Bacilli_A > Acholeplasmatales > Anaeroplasmataceae > UBA3206. The sequence goes on along the minus strand of JAILRQ010000024.1, from coordinate 50,169 downwards.
ATTTAGAGGTCTACAAAGATTAATTAGTGGTAAGGGTGAATCTACAGCTGATGAAATATCAGAGGATGAGCTAAACACAATCCTTGATACTATGGAGGATGAGGGTAACATTGAAACTGTTGAGCATCAAATAATCAAGAATGTATTTGATTTAAATGATAGAACAGCAGAGGATATCATGGTTCATAGAATGGACGTTACTGCTATTGATGTTGAGTCAAATGTTGATGATATTAAGAAAATCTTACTTGAATCACAATTTTCACGTATCCCAGTATTTGAAGGGGATAAGGATCATATTATTGGTATTTTATATGAGCGAGAGTTCCTATGCGAATATATTAAGAATCAAAAGGTTAATATTCGTAAGCTAATGCGTGCGCCTAAGTTTGTATCAAAGGCTATGCATGTTGATGATTTAATTAAGGAAATGCAAAAGAGTAAAACTCATATTGCGATTGTCCTAGGAGAGTATGGAGATACTCTTGGAATCGTTACAATGGAGGATGCCCTAGAGGAAATCGTTGGAGAAATCTACGATGAGTACGATGAGGTAGAGCCAGATCATGCAAAGCTTACTAAGCTTGCTGACAATAAATATGAGGCTGATGGAGAGATTTATGTTGATGATTTATTTGAGGCACTTGAAATTGGTGCTGCTCCAGATGATACAACAAAAACATTATCAGCTTGGCTATTTGAGCAATTTGAAATAATTCCAAATGTTGGAGATACTAAGGTAATCCCTGTATCATATACAAAGCTTAATGAGGAAACAGGAGATTATGAGGATTTCAACAAGAACGTAATATTCGAGGTAACTGAGACAGATGAGGTAAGAATTACCACTGTAAAGATTACAATTGAGGATAGACGTGAGGAAGAAGAAATCGACGAAAACGAATAGGAGTATATCCTATTCTTTTTGTTTACAAAAATGAAATAAAATGATATAATGTTATTCAAATAGGATTTTTTATGAGGTAGATAAGAATGAAACTAAACGACAGAGGTTTACTTATTGTTCTATCTGGACCTTCTGGTGTAGGAAAGGGTACAGTTAGAAAAGCGCTATTTAATATGCCAGGGCATAATCTAGAATATTCTATTTCTATGACCACAAGAAAGCAAAGACCTGGAGAGGTTGATGGTAAGGATTATTACTTCGTATCTCGAGAGGAATTTGAAAAGCGTATTTCAGAAGGAAAGTTCTTAGAGTATGCAGAGTTTGTTGGTAATTATTATGGAACACCATTAGATTTAGTAAACGAAAAGCTTGCTAAGGGTAATGAGGTTGTTCTTGAGATTGAGGTTCAAGGAGCATTACAGGTTAGAGAAAAGTGTCCTGATGCAGTATTTATTTTCCTTGCACCACCTTCTAAGCAGGCCCTATATGATAGACTTAGATCTAGAGGTACTGAATCTGAGGATGTTATTGAGCAAAGAGTTCAGAAGGCTAATAAGGAATTCCAGCTTGCCTATAAGTATGATTACATCGTTGTAAATGATACAGTAGAAAATGCTGCGGATAGAATTATGGCAATTATTCGTGCCGAGCATGCTAAGACAGAGCGTACAATTCACAGATATATTGATTTATTAAAGTAGAAGGAGTAAGAAGTAAAATGTCACAAAATAAGAATTTAGATGGAATGCGTTATCCATCAGTAGATGATTTATTAAAGAAGGTAGATTCAAAGTACAAGCTTGCATATGTTGCTGCACGTCGTGCTAGAGTTATAGAAGCTGAGGATGGATACATTGCTGAAGATGTAGACACAAAGTGTGCTAAGCCAGTTGGTCAAGCATTAGAGGAGGTTTTAGCTGATAAGATCACTATTGATTTCCAACCAGCTGAGACAATTTTCCAATCTCAAACAGCTGAGGCTGAGGACGAAGAGGAAAACAAGTAATATATAAAACCAGGGCTATCCGTGATAGCCCTTATTTATTAAAAATAGGAGGTGAGATATAATGAATGATCTAATCAAGCAAAAGCTAGCCCTACTTCCAGAAAGTAGTGGATGTTACCTTATGAAGGATAAGAATAATAAGGTAATATATGTAGGTAAGGCTAAGGTATTAAAGAATCGTGTTAGAAGCTATTTTACAGGAGCTCATAATGCGAAAACTACGCTTCTTGTTAGTGAGATTTGTGATTTTGATTATATAATGACCGCATCTAATAAGGAATGCTTTATCCTTGAGATAAACCTTATTAAGCAATATGACCCAAAATATAATATCATGCTAACAGATGATAAGACATATCCTTATATCCTCCTTACAAATGATAGAGACCCACGTCTTTATGTAACTCGTACCCTTGATAAAAAGAAGGTAAAGAATGGACATTTATTTGGACCATATCCAAATGTAGTAAGTGCAAGAAAAACCTGTGAGCTACTTAATAGAATATATCCACTTCGTAAGTGTAGAACTATACCAAATGAGGTATGCCTATATTATCATATGCACCAATGCCTTGGTCCATGTATTCATGATGAAGCCTTTGATTATAGTGAATATAAAAGAGATATCACAAGATTTTTAAATGGTGATACTAAGGATGTAATTAAATCCTTAAATAAGAATATGGCAGATGCTGCAGAAAGATTAGATTTTGAGGCTGCTAAGGAATATAGAGATTTAATAAATGATATAAATATCACGACCGAGCATCAAAAGATATCTATTGCAGACCTATCAAGCCTTGATGTCTTTGGATTCTATACTGATGGTATAAGATTATCTATTTGTGTCCTATATTTAAGAAAGGGTGTAATTGTACAAAATTATTACACAAACTTCCCAGTTGTAGGAGAAATATCAGATATGGTCTTTGACTTTATGATGCAGTATTATAAAACGGATGAGGAAAAGCCAAAGCAAATTCTTTTATCAAATGAATATCTAACAGATGATTTAAAGGAGGCCATGGATACTGAGATAGTAGTACCTTTAAAGGGAGATAAGAAGGAAATAGTTGATATGGCTATAAAGAATGCTCGTGAGGCACTTGAGACTAAAAAGACTATTTATGAAAATAAGGTAGTAAGATCAATGAATACTATAGAGGAGCTTGGTCGTCTTCTTGGAATTGATACACCTTATGTAATGGAGGCCTTTGATAACTCTAACCTATATGGAGAATATCCTGTATCAGGAATGGTTGTATATAAAAATGGAAAGCCTTCTAAAAAGGATTACCGTAAATATCATGTAAAGACTGTAGTAGGAGCTAATGATTACGCTACTATGAAGGAGGTAATCTATAGAAGATATTCTCGTCTTTTAGAGGAGAATGCCCAACTTCCAGATTTAATTGTAATGGATGGTGGAAGAATACAGGTAAATGCCTGTCTTGAGGTACTAGCCTCTATTGGGGCAAATATTAATGTAATGGGAATTCAAAAGAATGATAAGCATATGGCATCAGTCATTATATTTAAAGATAAGGAGATAGAGGTTGATAAGAATAGTGATATCTATTTACTTTTAGCTTCAATATCACAAACCGTCCATGACTATGCAATATCATTCTTTAGATCAAGCAAGGCTAAGGGAATGTTTGCTTCTCACCTTGATGGAATTAAGGGACTAGGACCTAAGGGTAAGGAAAAGCTTATTAAGCATTTCATGACCGTTGATAATATTCGTAATGCCTCAATTGATGATATAGAGGCCTTAGGCTTTAAGGAAAGCCTTGCGGCTGATATTGTAAGACATCTACTTGAAACAAGTGAGGAGTAATAATATAATAAAAACATGTGGGGTTATTTATGAAGTATAGAATGATTGTTTTTGATTTAGATGGTACATTACTAAACACACTTAAGGATCTTTCAAGCGCTCTAAACTACGGGCTAAAAAAGGAAGGACTTAAGGAAAGAAGACTTGATGAGGTTAAGTCCTTTATAGGTACAGGTATTAAAAACCTATGTATAAAGGGCTCTAATGGGGTAAGAAGTGAAGAGGTATTAAACCATTTTAGAGACTACTATTCATGCCACCTATGTGATGAAACAAGCGTATACCCAAATATCCCAACCCTACTTTTAAATCTTAAGAATAGATATATACTAGGAATTCTTTCTAATAAAAAGAATGACCTTATTCAAAAATTAAATACCTACTATTTTAAGGATATATTTGATTTTGCTATGGGAGAGATGGATGGGCTTAAAAGAAAGCCTAATCCCGATATGATAGAATATATTTTAAAGAAATATAATCTAGAGAAGAAGGATGTATTATATGTGGGAGACTCAGATACAGATATAGAGTTTTCAAAAAAAGCGGGAATTGACTATATAATAGTTGATTATGGATTTAGAGATAGAGCGTCTTTGGAGGCCTTAAGCCCAAGAGTAATTGTTTCAAATCCACTAGAGATATTAGCATATTTGGGGGAATAAAATGCTTAAAAGCTTTCTTGATAGGCTGACATTTGAAAAAAGAGTAATGTATTTAGCCTTGTATTCAGTTCTTGTAAACTCAATACTTGCAATAACTAAGTTTATTATGGCCTACTATTATAGAAATAGTGGAGGAGGCTTCTTCCTAATTTCTGGAATAGTAAATATCTTTATAATATTTGCAAAGCTTGTATGCTATAGAAGCGCAACAGATAAAAACCATTTTAAGCTTCATACATTTATGTGTGGTCTTTTTGTCATAATAGCAGGTGCTGCATATACAGCGTATATGGCAAGGCTACTCTTCTTTGAGACAATGCATATACGCTTTCCACAATGGCTATCAATTATGTGGGCAGGTGTAGCCTTTGTGGAATTATATAATGGAGTAAAGGGGCTATTTAAGGTTCGTGGTAAGGGTCATATGTATAGAAATATTATGGTTATAAACCTTGGTATATCATTCTATGCAATTGTCCTAGCTCAGGTTATGATAACCTCAGCATCAGTTGATACACATTGGGCTAACTACTATGATGGTGTGTTTGGAATGCTTATGGGTGTTATGAATATACTACTTGGTATATTTATATGGATTGCTCCAAAGATTTCACTTGTTGGAAAAACTCATAATGAGTATGTCCTTGTAGAAGGAGCACCAGCATTTGAGGACCCTAATGTAAATATAATCCTTGCCTCAAATCCAATATATGGTAAGGTTACATATCTAGGCTATAATGAGCATGATAAAATAAGCGGAGATATTATAAGAGAGTACTATAGATTTAAGGATTTAAGATGGTTTATGATGATACCAATCATTATATTCTATGTTGTTCTTATAATTCCATATCTTGTAGGAGCATTAATTTATTATTTTTATAGCTCATACAGTGTTGTTCGTCTTGATAAGCAAATGGAAAAAAATGGCTACCAAAAGGTAGCCAAGTAGGAAGAGAGATTAAGTCTCTCTTTTTATTTATTTAATACATCCTCAAACTTTACTCCATAGGAATGTGCTTTATCATCCTTTGTAGCCTTAATTGAATCTACAATAAATGTAGTAGCATCCTCAAGTGTATCCTTAGGACTTAAGCCATTTAGGATATCTGCAACTATAATAGAAGAGAAGATATCTCCTGTACCATGGTATGATGGAGCTTCAATATCCTTTAATACTGTTGCAGTATCTATTCCATCATAATATGTAGCTCCAATCCTATTATTATCCTTTACTCCTGTAAGGATAACCTTTTTAGCACCCATTTTATTTAAATCCTCTATAAGCTTATTATAATTAGGATTCTCGCTATATGTATTATTAGTTAAGAAGCAAGCCTCTGTTATATTTGGAAGAATAACATCCGCAACACTAACTATTTTCTTCATACCCTCTACTATATCACTATTTAGTGCAGGATATAGCTTACCATTATCAGCCATAGCAGGATCTACTATAAATAGTCCATCGTCCTTTAATAGCTTTTCCTTAGCTAAAAGAATTAAATCAAATTGTCTTACATCTCCAATATAGCCTGTATATATTGCGTCAAACTTGATTCCTTCCTTTATCCAATGATTTAAAATTTTAGGCATTTCATCTGTTAGGTCAAGTACAGTAAAATCCTTAAATCCTGCAGTGTGTGTTGATAGAATTGCAGAAGGAAGAATAGCACATTCTACACCCTTAGCACTAAGAATTGGAAGAGCTACTGTAGTTGAGCATTGCCCGTAGCATGAAATGTCTTGAACTGTTAATACCTTTTTACTCATAAATAATCACCTCTATGATGATTATAAAATAAAAAGTGGTCCTTTTTAAACGACCACTTTAAGATTATTTTTAGGTACCAGATTATTTCTTTAATCTACTAATAACCTCATCAATTATCTCCTTTGGAACATATGGAGTAATATCTAGGTTAAAGGCTACAAGCTCCTTTATAGATGAAGATGATACAAACTGTGTACGAGTTGATGGGAATAGAAGAAGAGTTTCAATTTTAGGATCAATATCACGATTAAATTGATATAGGCTAAACTCATTTTCATAATCCATATAGTTTCTAAGTCCACGGACCATAGTTTGAATTCCATTTTCCTTACAATACTTTACTGTAAGGTCGCTTGATTTAGAAACCACTACATTCTTTATATTCTTACAAGCTCTTTTAATCATATCAACTCTTTCATCAGGAGTGAATGTAGATTTTTTGTTAACATTATATGAAACTAAAACGTGAACCTCGTCAAATTGACGTGAGGCACGCTCAATAATATCTAAATGTCCATTTGAAATTGGATCAAAAGATCCAGGGTAGCATGCTTTTCTCATAGTAAATACCTCTCTATGCCATTTAATTATAATATATAAATTATAAATATTCAATCTTTAACCAAATATAATGACTTCTATTATTATTAAAATGTTAAATGGTTTGCATTGCATTATAAGAGGAGAGGTAAAATGAAGAGTATATTGAAAAAAATGGTTATATTTTGTATAATTCCAATGGATATTATTTGGAAATGTTTGTAAACCAGAAATTATAAGTATTGATTCTATAAATGAATTGTCAATTCAAGAAACATATAATACAATTAATGAGGTTTTTTCACAAACCTCTAAAAAGTGGGAAAAAGGCCTTATTGGTCATAAAAAGAAAGTTGAAGTTATTGCTGGAACAGCAGAGTTTCACAATGATGAAATCATTTCTTATGATACAGGCTTTAGTAGTGCGACTGAATTAACATATGAAGCAGTAGGAGATTTTATATCTTTTGATGTTAAGGAATATGGAATTAAGAATTGGTGGGGTGACTGGGATAGATGCAGTTCCATTAAAGAAATGGAAGCAAAAATCTTATATCATACATACCAAACTATAATATATAGCGATGGTACATTTGTATCTAAAAACTCCAGAACATATTTAGATTAATAAATAATGCAATGCATACTACAATAAGGAGTAGAAAAATGAGAGGGTATTTAAAAAGGTTTAATTATTACAAAAGGAATTATTTTTTTATAATTTTATTTTTTTTGGTGATTTTTCTTACAATAAACCTTTCTTATAATAAAATTAATTATAACTTAAATGAATCTAAAAAGTATTATTCATATTTAAACGATAATTATTATTATGCTGAAGGCTTTGATTTGCCTAACTATGTAGAAAGCCACACTTTTAATGGTGTTGCATATAATATTGATATTATAGAAGTAAATGATAAATCAGTGTATAAATATACATGCTATGGAGATATCAATTATGGATTGAATTACAATCAGTTTTCTTTGATTGAAATTGAGAGTATTAATTATATAAATACTTCTGGAGTATTAGTTACAGAGGATCTTGTTGATTACTATGATGAAGTATTAGGCGTATTAGATTTAGAGTTTCCATATACACAAAAAATGTATAGTAGAACAAGAGTAGATGAATATTCTGTTATTATAGTTTTTGACAATGATGTAACTCATTTTAATAATTCTACATATGCGATATTTGAGGATTCTGATTACATATCAAATGATGATTCGATTGTCCTTGGTAGCACATATAAAAATGAAAGAATTAAAGACGTTAATAAAATACTATTATTTTTTGATATTTTTTTAATAATACCAATAACAATTTCAATATTTTCATTTTATTTTATTTGTAATTATTTTATGACATCTTTAATCAAAGAGGTGGAAATAAGAAAAAAGCTTGGAGCTAGTAAGCTTAATAATTACATATATTTAGCAAATGACATTTTCTTAAATTCAAGTATTGGATTTATAGGTGGAAGTGTAATAGCTATAGGTATATCTTATACATTAGGCTTTGGATTTATAAATGTTTGGTATTATATTTTATCAGCTTTGATTTTGATAATATCTATTATGATAATGAGCTTTTTTGTTTTAAGAAGAATAAATAAGAGGGTGTACTTATGTTGGAGTTAAAGGGAATTAATAAAAGCTATAAGGATAAACAAATATTCCAAAACTATGACCTTAAAATAGATGATGGAGAAATGATTGCGATTAAGGGACAAAGCGGAAGCGGAAAAACAACTTTAATTAGAATATTATCTCTTATGGATAATGATTTTTCTGGGGAATATTTAATCGATGGAATTGATGTAAGTAATATAAAAAATAGAAATAAAATTAGAATTGATAATTTTAGTGTTGTATATCAGAATTATAATTTGATTGAATACTTAACAGCCTATGAAAATGTTTCTCTTGCGTTAAAGCTTGCTAAAAGGAAAATTGATAATCAATTAATAGATGAATTGTTTGAAAAATACAATTTGAAGGATGTTAAAAATAAAGTAGCAGGCACACTATCTGGTGGAGAAGCACAGAGAGTTGCTATTATAAGAGCCTTAGTTACAAAGCCTAAATATATTATTGCAGATGAGCCAACAGGTAATCTTGATGAAATTAATACAAAAATAGTTATGGATTCATTTAAAGAAATCAATAAAAATGGTGTTGGAATTGTAATGGTTACACATTCTAATGAACTAGATTCATATTTTGATAGGATTATTAAGGTTTTAAAAAATGAATAGAGTATCATTTAATTTTATTAAAGGTAATAAAAGATTATTTAAGGCTTATACAATAATAATAGCTTTGTTTTTGTTCGCTATATTTTTATTTTCTTTATTTCAAAACTATTTATCAGCAAGCATTTCAAATTATTATTCTTCACTAGGAGAGAATAGAATTGTATCATATGACAGTGAAGCTATAATTCCTAGTGATTATTATTATACAAAATCAAATATTTATAGTTTTGATTCTAGTATCTACATTAAAATAGATGATTTAGGTAATAAAATATTTTTAGGATCATCTTCACATTCAATTGTTTGCGATGATATTTCTATCTATAATTCTGCTGAATTTGATAGAATGGGAAATGATGGAGAAAATAATGGTATTTATATTAATGAAAAAGACTATCAAAGTATAGAAGAATACCTTGGGGCTTCACCAATAAATCAAGAAATATCAATTTATTTAGATGGAATATCTTATGATGTAAATATTGCAGGGGTAATGAAAAGAAAAAATGTAAAAACATTAATTTCTATGGATACTATGGAGAGTAATTCAATTTTTATTCCTACTGAATATGCTAAAGAGAAGAATATTGTAAAGGAAGATATAAGCAAGGTTGTTTATACGTTTGATACAAAAATAACATTAGATATGTATAATTCAATTATAAGCATGAATGCTGGAATTGAATTTGATTCATATTTTAATTATGTTAGCTTTTATGATGATATAGTATATACATCAAATAACATATTTTTATTTTTGATTTCATTTGTAAGTGTTGTTGGAATAATGTTATTCTTGTTATTAAATTACATTTGTTATTATCAAACTATTAGGCAAAGATATATTTATGAACAGCTTGGAATAACAAAAAGAGATAAGTTTATTTTTAATTTTTCTAATAATGCGATAGTTTTAGGTATAGCATTCGTTTCGTCAATAATTCTTGTTTTTATGGTGGGTCTAATAGATTTATATTATGGATTTGGATTAAATATAAATGATACTATTATCTTGGCTTTGGTTACAATAATTATTTGTACTATATTAAATACAATGATTTCCTTGATATTTAGTCTTAAGAAGAGTAATTATAGAAATACTAATTTATTTGAATAGAAAAATTAAACTTGCAATTTATATATAATTGTAATATACTATTAACATAGTAAGTAATTTGGTGAGTATTGACTCACCTTTTAATTACTTTAAGGAGGCTATAATATGGACCTAGAAAAGGTAAAAGAAATATTAAAGCCCTATGTAGAGGAAAATGAATTAAAGCTTTTTGATGTAAAGTTCACTACTGAGTATGGATATAAGGTACTTCAGGTCTTCTTGGATAAGAAGGGTGGAATTGATACTGATACCCTAGCTTTAGCTAATGAGTATTTATCAGAAAGATTAGATTCAATTGACCAGGACATGGGTGAATATATGCTAGAGGTTTCATCCCCTGGTGCGGAGCATCCGCTACGTAACGAGGAAGAGGTACTTGAAGCAATCGGTGAATACATTTATGTAAGAAATGAAACTGATGCTTATGAGGGATACCTTAACTCATTTGAAAATGGTGTTTTAAACATTAAGATTAATATCAAGGGTAGAATTAAAAACATTGATATTAATTATAGTGATATAAAAGAAATTAGATTATCCGTTAAAATTTAGGAGGAAAATAAAAGATGATATCTAAGGATTTTTTTAAGCAAATTGAGGTATATGCAGAGGAGAAGCAGCTTGACGTTGAGCAAGTTATGGAAAGCTTCAAGAACTCAATTTTAAAGGCTACACAAAAGGAGACTGGAAAGACTGCTAAGGTTGAGTTCAATCCATCAAAGAACGAGATTTTAGTTTATACAGTTGAGAAGGTAGTTGAGGAGTATAGTAACTCTGAACTAGAGGAAGGAGAGCAAGAGATTTCTGAGATCCTTTTAGAGGATGCTAAGAAGATCAAGTCTTCTGCTAAGGTTGGAGATATTATTGAGACTGCAGTTAATCCTAAGGGATTCTCAAGACAAACTGCACGTAGTGCTAAGTCAACATTCGGTTCAGATATTAAGGGTGTTGAGCGTGAGAAGGCTTATGAGTACTTCAAGCAATTCGTTGATGAGATGATTACAGCTGATATCATTGACATCAATGATAAGTTCTTAATTCTTTCTGTAGGACAAGGAATTACTACTGTTTTACCTAAGGGTGAGCTATTAAAGAACGATGAGTTCGGTGTAGGAGATAGAATTAAGGTTTATGTTAAGAAGGTAGAGCAAGGATCTAAGGGACCAAAGATCGTTGTTTCTCGTTCTGATAAGAATCTTGTTATTAGATTACTTGAGAACACTATTTCAGAAATCAAGGATGGTATCGTTGAAATCAAGGGTATCGCTCGTGATGCTGGAGATAGATGTAAGATTGCAATCTACTCAAATGATGAGAAGGTTGACGCTTTAGGAGCTTGCGTTGGAACAGGTGGAGAGCGTATTAAGGAAGTTGTTGCAGGATTAAATGGAGAAAAGATCGACTTATACAAGTGGAGTGAGGATCCAGAAGAGCTTATTGCAAACTCATTACAGCCTGCACATGTTTCAAGAGTATTAAATGTTGATGTTAAGAATAAGACATCACTTGCCATTGTACCAGATGATCAATTAAGCCTTGCTATTGGTAAGGCAGGTCAAAATGTAAGACTTGCTGTTATGTCATCAGGATGGAAGATCGATATTAAGCCTTTAACTGAGGCTTATGCTGAGGGTCTTCTAAATGACCTATTATTCGATAAGCAATAATGAAGGTTATTAAAAAGGTTTTAAGAACTTGTGTCGTTTCTCACGAGCAATGTGAGAAAAAGGACCTAGTTAGAGTTGTTAGAACTCCAGAAGGAGCTGTAATTGTAGATTTAAAGGGAAAGGCTAATGGTAGAGGTGCTTACCTTAAGAAGAGTAAGGACGTTATATTAAAGGCAAAGCAAACTAAGGCTTTAGATAAGAAGCTTGAGGTTAGTGTTCCTGATTCAATCTATGATGAGCTTTTAGGTATTATTGGTGAATAATACATTACAAACATTAGGTCTTTGCGCTAGAGCAAAGAAGCTAGTATATGGCGAGGAATTAGTACTTGAAAGTGTACGTAAGGGTAAATGCTTCCTTATCTTTATAGCAAGCGATAGTGGAGCTGTAGCATTTAAAAATGTACACGATAAAGCAAACTTTTATAAAGTAGATGTAATTGATACCTTCAATACATCAGAGCTAAATATGGCTCTAGGTCAAGAGAACAGAAAGGTTATTGGTGTAAAGGACGAAGGTTTCGCAAAAATTTTAAAGAAATAAGGTGAGATTTTGGCTAAGAATATTAAGAAATCAAAAGGAAAAAAGGAAGAAAGAGTTTCTAATATACCTGCATCTAATGCTAATAAGGCAGGAGACGGTGTTCTAATTTATAAGGAAGGAATGACTGTCGGAGAGGTAGCTACTGGCTTAAATGCCCCAGTTGCTAAGGTAGTTATGAAGCTTATGGGTCTTGGTGTTATGGCTAATCAAAACCAAACTGTTGATAGAGAAACTATTGAGCTTCTTGCAATGGAATTTGGATATGAGATTAAGGATGAGGTCGTAACAGACGCCACAAGATTTGATGAGTTCAAAATCGAAGATGATGAAAAGGATCTTATATCACGTCCAGCTGTTGTAACAATTATGGGACACGTTGATCATGGAAAGACAACACTTCTAGATCATATCCGTAATTCAAGAGTTACTGCAGGTGAGGCTGGAGGAATTACTCAGCACATCGGAGCCTACCAGGTAGAGGAGAAGGGTCGTAAGATTACCTTCATCGATACTCCAGGACATGCCGCATTCACAGAGATGCGTGCTCGTGGAGCTCAGGTTACTGATATCGTAGTACTTGTAGTTGCTGCTGATGATGGAGTAATGCCACAAACAAAGGAGGCCATTGAGCACGCAAGAGCTGCTAAGTGTCCTATCATTGTTGCGGTTAATAAGATTGATAAGCCAACTGCTAATAAGGCACGTGTTATGGAGGAGCTTACACATGAAGGAATTATACCTTCTGAGTGGGGAGGAGATACTACATTTGTAGAGATTTCTGCTCTTAAGGGACTTGGTGTAGATAACCTTCTTGATATGATTAACCTTCAAGCAGAAATTATGGATCTAAAGGCTAACCCTAATAGACTTGCCACAGGATCAGTTATTGAGGCACAGCTAGATAGAGGTAAGGGTCCAGTTGCTACATTTATTGTTCAAAATGGAACATTAAAGGTAGGAGATTATGTTGTAGTAGGAGATACTTATGGTAGAGTTCGTTCTATGGAGGATGACAGACACGTTAAGTATAACGATGCAGAGCCTTCAATGGCTGTTCAGGTAACAGGACTTGAGGAGGTTCCATTTGCTGGAGATAAGTTCATGGCTCTATCTGACGAGCGTACTGCACGTCAAATTGCAGATGAGCGTAAGACTAAGAGCAAGGATGCATTAAACAGTGCAGTCCAGGCTGTATCATTAGAGGACTTATTTGCAGATAAGGATTCTGATAAGGAATTAAATCTAATTGTTAAGGGAGATGTTCAAGGTTCAGTTGAGGCCCTACGTTCATCTTTAGAGCAATTAAATGTTGAAACAATTAAGCTAAATCTAATTCGTTGCTCTGTAGGAGCAATCACTGACACTGATGTAACACTTGCTGCCGCATCACGTGCTATCATTATTGGATTTAACGTACGTCCTACAGCCCAGGTTAGACAATCTGCTGAGGCTCAGGGTGTAGAAATTAGATTATATAACATTATCTATAAGCTACTTGAGGATATTGAGGCTGCCATGAATGGACTTCTTGACCCTGAATATGAAGAGGTAGTTACAGGACAATGTGAAATAAGAGAGGTATTTAAGATCTCTAAGGTTGGTTCAATTGCAGGATGCTATGTATCAAATGGTGTCGTACAAAGAGAATCATTATGCCGTGTTATTCGTGATGGAATAGTTGTTTATGAAGGAAAGCTTGCATCTCTTCGTCGTTTTAAGGATGATGTTAAGAGTGTTAAGGAAGGATTTGAGTGTGGACTTCAAATCGAAAACTTCAATGATATTAAAGAGGGAGACATTATTGAGACTTCAATAATGAAGGAAATTAAGAGATAATGGCTGGTATATCATTAAAGAGATTAGAATCACTATCACTTCGTGAGCTTGCCCTAATCCTTCAAAATGATACAAAGGATAGAAAGCTTAGAAACGTCACAGTAACAGAGGTAAGAATAACAAATGATCTATCATATATGACAATTTACTATACTTGCCTATTCCATGGTGAGCGTGAGGGTGCCGCACAGGCTCTAGAGCATTCTAAGGGTTACCTTAGAAAGGAGCTTGCAGCCCGTATTAAGGCACGTAAGATGCCAGAGCTAATCTTTAAATATGATGAGGCCCTTGAGTATGGTAACCATATGAATGATCTTATTTCAAGCTTAAATATTAAACATGATGAGGAAGCATAAAAAGGCTTCCTTTTTCATTGAGCATAATATTTATATATTTATATATAAAATGCTATAATCTAAAATAGGAAGGAGCGAGTATTATGGGTAAAAGATTGAATCTTTATTATATAAAGTACATATATTTATTCATAATTGGAGCATTTGCATTAGTTTTAGTTGATATCTATCAGCTAAGAGTACCAAGAATTATTGGTAAGGTAGTAGATGGACTAAGTGATAACACATTAACCCAATCAATCCTAAAGGATTTCCTATGGGATATGATTATAATCATCATCATAATGGCAATCGGAAGATTTTTATGGAGAGCTGCCATTATGGGAGTTGCACATCTAATTGAATGGGATTTAAAAAGAAAAATGTATGATAAGGTGGTAGACCTACCACTTGAATACTATGTAAGAAACCAATCAGGAAACATCCTATCACATTTCACCTCAGACTCAAGAGTTATAAGACAGTGGTTTGGTGGTGGAACGCTTATGATAGTAGATGCGACCTTCCTTGGAATCTATACCTTCTATCGAATGATAAGATTAAATCTAACCTTAGCCCTATTATCAATTATTCCATTATTTGTAATAGCCCTAATATCTGGTATAGTAGGTCACTATATGAATCTTAAGTTTTTGGAAAACCAAAAGGCTTATGATGAGCTAAGCTCATATAGTGAGGAAACATTTAGAGGGCTTTTTGTAATAAAGGCCTTTGTAAGAGAAGCATTAGAGCTTAAGAGATTTGCTCGTATTAATAAAAATAATCACGATAAGAATCTAACATTTAATAAATATTCAGTAATGCTTAATGTTTTAACCGAGGTATTGGTTTGGTCTATTGGAGCCATAATCATTGGATATGGAGGATATCTAGCCTATAGATATAAGGTAGATTCAGTAGGAGATTTTACACCAGGAGATTTAACAGTCTTTTTCTCATATTTTGTTACAATGACTTGGCCAATGTTTGCGGTATCACGTCTTATTGATATGAGAGCACAGGCTAAGGCTTCAGCTAAAAGAATTAACGCCCTATTTGATGAGGATTTAAAGGTATATGATTTGCCTAATGCTAAGGATATAGATATTCTTGGTGATAGCATTAAGATTAAAAATCTAAGCTTTGCCTATCCAGATGATCCATCTAAATATGTATTAAAGGATGTATCCCTTGAAATAGGTCGTGGTGAGCTTGTAGGCTTTATTGGTAAAACAGGAAGTGGTAAATCATCAATCTTTGATCTACTATTAAGATTTTATAATCTTGACCATAATATGATTTATCTTGATGGCAATGATATTATGGATATCAAGATTAGAAATGTAAGACATAGCATAGGCTATGTAGATCAGGAGAACTTCCTATTTAGTGATAGTATTATTAATAATGTTTCATTCTCTGAGGAAAATGAAATAGATATTAAAAAGGTAGAAGAGGCTACAAAATACGCCAATGTATATGATTCAGTCTTAAGATTTGATAATTCCTTTGATACAATCCTTGGAGAAAGAGGAGTAACTATTTCTGGAGGACAAAAGGAAAGACTATCAATATCAAGAGCCCTATATCATGACCCTAAGATTTTAATACTTGATGATAGCCTTTCAGCAGTAGATGCTAAAACCGAAAAGGAAATCATCCATATGGTAAAGGAGCAGAGAAAGGATAGAATTACTTTACTTTCATCTAATAGAATCTCATCTATTAAGAATGCTTCTAAGATAGTAGTATTAAATAATGGTATGATTGAGGCTATAGGAACTCATGAGGAGCTTTTAAAATCTTCAAAAACATATAGTGAAATCAATTCACTTCAATCATTAGATGGAGGTGATTTTGATGCAGAATAATGAGCGTAAGATGAAAAGAGGAGAAATATTATCTCGTCTATTCAAATACACATCCAAATATAAGGGACAATATATACTAGCGTTATTCTTTGGATTTTTGGCGGTAATTTGTGAGCTTATAGGACCATTAATGCTATCAAAGGTAGTAGATGAGCTTACAGATGGTAGTATCACTATTAAGTATATTATAGAGATGACTACAATCTATTTAGTAGTATCTGTCTTTATATCACAGCTATTCTTATTTATTGAGCGATGGATGCTAGTCCATATCGGTCAAAAAATAGTTTATAGCATAAGAGAGGATATATTTATTCATGTCCTATCCTTATCTCATAAGGAGTTTACATCAATTCCTACAGGAAAGCTTGTTACTCGTATAACATCAGATACCCTAACTCTAAATGAGATGTTTACTAAAACCCTTGTAAATATGATAAGAGATTTAATTACAGCTCTTGTAGCTATTGTAATAATGGTAATAGTATCAGCTAAGATGTCATTATACATCCTAGCATTTACACCATTACTACTTGTAATTACATATTTCTTTGCAAGATTTAGTAAGAATATGTACCGTCATGTTCGTAATGCTCAAACTGATATGAATACCTTCCTATCAGAATCAATCAACGGTATAAGAGTAATAAAGGCTTATAGCGTTGAGGATAAGGAAAGAAAAGTATTCAAGGAAAAGAATAGAAGAGTACTTAAGACTAATATACTTCAAATGAGTGTATTTGCAGTCTTTAGACCAATCATTTATTCTATTTATTTAGTATCAGTTCTTGTAATATTATACTTTGGAGGAAGGGATGCAATTGCAGGTGGTATAAGCGCCGCTGTAATAGTAGCCTTCTATTCCTACATTTCATATTATTATGATCCAATAGTAGATCTTGCAGAGCTGCTTAATACATTTGAGGATTCATTATCCTCATGTGAAAAAATATTTGTACTTTTAGATATTAAGCCAACTATTGTTAATTGTGGCTCTAAGACTCTTCCAAGCTTTAGTGGTAAGATAGAGTTTAGACATGTATACTTTAAGTACAACAAGGATTCAAGATATATCCTTGAGGATGTCTCATTTATAATAAATCCTGGTGAGACTATCGCCCTTGTAGGGCCTACAGGTGGAGGTAAGTCTACAATTATTAATCTAATTGAAAGAAATTATGATATCGAAAAGGGTGAAATCTTTATTGATGATATTAATATCCTAGACCTAGATTTAAATGAGCTTAGAAGAAATATTGGAATGATGCTTCAGGATGTACATCTATTTAGTGGAAGTATTATGGATAATATAAGATTATTTGATGATACTATTACAGATAATATGTGCATAGAAGCATCAAAAAAGGTATCAGCATATGACATGATAGAAGGACTTTCAGATGGCTTTAATACAACCATTTATGAAAATGGTATGAACCTAAGCCAAGGACAGCGTCAGCTTATATCATTTACAAGAGCCATGGCTGCAAACCCATCTATGATGATATTAGATGAGGCTACAGCTAACATTGATACCAAGACAGAGGCTCTAATTCAGGAAGGAATTCTTGAGCTTGAAAAGGGAAGAACCATGATTATAGTTGCTCATAGATTATCAACTATTAAGCATGCGAGTAGAATTTTTGTGGTAAACAATGGTAGAATAGTTGAGGAAGGATCCCATAATGATTTAATGAGAGTTAAGGGACTATACTATAACCTATATTTATCACAATATAAGGATTAGGAGATTTGTGTATGGAGATAAAGCAACAATATTTAACTGGTGAAAGAGCATTATATAATACTCACGGTGCGACAATTATTGATTCGACATTTGATGATGGTGAATCACCATTAAAGGAATCAAGTGATTTAAAGATATATAACTCAATATTTAAGTGGAAGTATCCACTTTGGTATTGTAATAATGTATATGTTAAGAACACATCATTTATTGACGAGGCACGTGCAGGTATTTGGTATACAAACAATATTACAATTGAGGATTCAACAATTGCAGTTGTAAAGACGTTTAGACGTGCTACAAATGTTACACTTCTAAATACAACACTTCCAACAGCAGAGGAAACATTCTGGAGTTGTAAGAATATTACATTAAAGAATGTTTCATCTGTTGGAAAGTATTTCTTAATGAATAGTGAAAACATTAAGATTGATGGATTTAATCATAATGGTCAATATTTACTTGATGGAGCTAAGAATGTAGAAATCCATAATGCAAGAATTGTTACAAAGGACGCATTCTGGAATTGCGAGAATGTAGTAGTATATGATTCTACAATTATTGGAGAATATCTTGGATGGAATAGTAAGAATGTAAGATTTGTAAACTGTACTATAGATTCACTTCAGGGTATGTGCTATATGGATGGTATAGTAATGGAGAATTGTAAGCTTTTAAATACTAACCTAGCATTTGAGCTATCAAAGGTAGAGGCTACAATTGATTCTAATATTGATAGTGTTAAAAACCCTATTGAGGGTCATATTAAGGCAAAGGGAATTGGAGAGATTATTTTAGATAAGGATATTATTGATCCTAATAAAACTAAGATTGAGGTTGATTAATATGTATAGCTTTGATGAAATTGCACAAAGAAGATATACCGATTCCTATAAATGGGATGTTAAGCCATGTGAGCTTCCTATGTGGGTTGCTGACATGGACTTTAAGGTCGATGAAAGAATTAAGGATAGTATAATCAAAAGAGCTGAGATAATGGCTTATGGTTATTCTAATGTACCTGATAGCTTTTATGAGGCCTATAGAGATTTCTTTTTAGCAAGACATGATTTAGATTTAAAATGTGAATGGATGATCTTTTCTACTGGTGTAGTACCATCAATATCATCAATTGTACGTTCAACTACATCACTTGATGATAATGTTTTAATCCTATCACCTGTTTATAATATTTTCTTTAATTCAATTAGAAATAACCATAGAAATATTTTAGTATCTGATTTAATTTATAAGGACTATAAATATGAAATTGATTGGGCTGATTTAGAGTCTAAGATGAAGGATCCAAAAACCTCACTTATGATTTTTTGTAATCCGCATAATCCATGTGGAAATATTTGGAGCCTAGAGGAGCTTCAAAGGCTTGTTGATATGGCTGTTAGATATAATGTTATAATTATTTCTGATGAAATACATTGTGATATTACAACACCAGGTGTTAAATATAATCCTATGTTTAAGGTAGCTGGTGGAGAGAAGAATGTAATAATGCTTGCCAGTGCATCTAAGTGCTATAACCTTGCAGGGCTTCATGCATCAGTTGCTATAGTAAGAGATAAGAAGCTAAGATACACTGTATGGAGAGGTATTAACACTGATGAATGCGGTGAGAATGATTTCTTCTGTGCAGATGCACATAGCACAGCCCTACTTGATTGTAGAGACTGGCTTGATGCTATGAATCTTTATGTTTATAACAACAAGAAGTATTTAGAGGATTATATAAATAATAATCTTCCATGCCTAAAGCTTGTTCATTCAGATTCACTATATTTATCATGGATTGATATTAAGGCTCTTAATATGGATTCAGATGAGTTTACAATCCTTTTAAGAAAGAAAACAGGACTATATATTTCCTCAGGTAAGGCCTATGGAGATAATGGAAATGGATTTGTAAGAATTAATCTTGCAACATCACTTGCAAACGTTAAGGATGCCTGTGAAAGGCTTAGAGTTGCAATTTCACTTTTAAAGTAAAATAATGGTTTATGGAAAATTGAATTTTTATATTTTTTAAGCAAAAAGTATAAAAAATACTCCATAAACCCTTTTATTTTTATAGATTTTTGTTAAAATTCAAGAAAATGCAAAAATTATGAAAATTTATGAAAATAATCATTGAAAGTGCTTTCAATAAGTGCTATAATTTTTTTAGATATTGTATGCGGAGGATATGAAGATGGCACGTGTAACTATTTATGACGTTGCAGGTAAGGCTAAGGTTAGCTTAGCTACTGTAAGTAGAGTTTTAAATAATCCTAATAAGGTTAATAAGGAAACAAGACAAAGAGTAGAGGCAGTTATTAAGGAGCTAGGATACCATCCTAATGCTATTGCAAGAGGACTTGCTTCAAAGAAAACAACAACAGTAGGTATTGTACTATCTGACGTAACAAGAGCCGCTACTGCACAGCTACTTGGAGGAATAATTGATATTGCAAAGAAGTATAATTATTCTATTAAGCTATTCTCAATGGCGGGAGATACTGATATTGAGGAATCTATCCGTAATGTAATTGCTGAGCAGGTTGATGGAATTATCTTCATGAACGATGAGCTTGATGATAATGAAATGAGAATTGTTAAGGAAAGAGTAGAGGAGGCTGAAATCAAGATGGTTTTAGCTAACGTATATCTTGATTCAGACATTCTTCCATCTGTAATGGTAGACTATGCTAAGGCAGCATATGAAATTACTAAGGAGCTAATCTCTAAGGGTAAGAAGGATATTTATATGCTAGCTACAGTTAGAAAATATAGTGTTAACACTCCAAAGATTGCAGGATATAAGCAAGCTATGGAGGAGGCTGGACTTGAGCCTAAGGTATTTAGAACATCAGGAGATGTAAATATTAATACACCTCACTTTAGAGAGTTCTTCCAGGGTAAGGGTGTAGATGCAGCACTTGCAGTTCGTGACTCAATCGCTGTATCATTTATGAATGTAATGACTGATTTAGGAAAGAAGGTTCCTGATGACCTATCAGTAATTGGATTCCAAAACACAAAATATGCATTACTTTCAAGACCAAACTTGACATGTATCTACACTCCGGTGTATGATATAGGTGCTGTTTCAATGAGACTTTTAACAAAGCTTATGGATCCAGCTAGTGATGAGACTGAAGAGTCTTCAAAGCATATTCTATTACCATATAGTGTAATAAGAAGACAATCTATGTAATTATCAATTGAATCATAGTAGAAATATATTGTACCTATTTAGAGAATAAGCGGCTGGTGAAAGCTTATAGAAATATATTTTGAATTACAGTTCAGTAAAAATTGATACGGTTGCGCGATATAGCATATAAGTGCAGAATAATTATTATTCTGAACTAAGGTGGTACCACGTTTATAAGCGTCCTTAGATTAGGACGCTTTTTTTATTTTTAGAAAAGGAGATTATTTATTATGGGTATTTACGAGGAACTAGAGTGGAGAGGATTAATTAAGGATGTATCTGATCCTGAAATTAAGGAAAAGCTTAATAAGGGTGGAATGACATTTTATATTGGAACTGACCCAACTGGAGATTCACTTCACATTGGACATTTCTCATCATTCTTAATTTGTAAGAGATTAAAGGAGGCAGGACACCATCCTATCGTATTAGTAGGAGGAGGTACTGGACTTATTGGAGATCCAAAGCCAAATGCTGAGCGTCCTATGATTCAATATGAAACTGTTAAGCATAACTTTGATTGCTTAAAGTCTCAGCTTGAGGATATGTTTGGATGCGAGGTAGTTAATAACTACGATTGGCTTTCAAAGATTAACTTTATTGATTTCTTAAGAGACTTTGGAAAGTATTTTAATGTTAACTACATGCTTCAAAAGGATATTATTGCTCGTCGTGTAAACTCTGGTGAGGGTATTACATATACTGAGTTCTCTTATATGATTATGCAAGCTGCAGACTTCCTATTCCTTCATGAGAATAAGGGTGTTGATATGCAGGTCGCAGGACAAGATCAATGGGGAAATATTACTGCAGGTATTGAGCTTATTAGAAAGAAGCTTGGACATACTGCCTATGGATTTACAATGCCACTTTTAACTAAGAGTGACGGAACTAAGTTTGGTAAGACTAATGGAAAGGCTATTTGGCTAGATCCAAATAAGACTTCTCCATATGAGATGTATCAATTCTTCATTAACTCAGAGGATTCAAAGGTTATTGACTACCTTAAGTTCTTAACATTCCTATCTAAGGAGGAAATTGAGGAGCTTGAGAAGAAGAATAATGAGCATCCTGAGCTAAGAGAGGCTCATAAGGCTTTAGCTCATGAGGTTATTAAGTTTATCCATGGTGAGGATGCATACCAAGAGGCTGTACGTATTTCTGAGGCTCTATTCTCAGGAAACGTTAAGGATTTAACAGCTCGTGAGATTGAGATGGGATTTGAAGGAGTACCTACAATTAGTGGTAAGGAAATGCCTTTAATTAATGCCCTTGTTGAATCAGGTCTTGCTCAATCTAACCGTGAGGCTAGACAGTTTATTCAATCAAATGCCGCATCTGTAAATGGAGATAAGATTACAGATCTTACATATACAATTGATGCTTCTAAGGCTATTGAAGGAAAGTATATTGTCCTTCGTCGTGGTAAGAAGCTATACGCTTTAGTTAAATTTTAATTAAAAAGGGGAGTTTACTCCCTTTTTTATTTTAAATAAATTTGATATAATAGAGTGAAATTTACGGAGGCATAATATGATTTCTAAATTTTTATTTAATTATGACAAAGGAAAAAGAAAGATTTTATCAGGAATAGTTGAGAACGATTTAGAAGAGGATTATGATTCTAAAAAGAGATTTTCACTAGCACAAATGGAGCTTTATAAGCCACAGGCTGGTGAAACAGTGGTTCAAAACAAGGGAAAAACTGGATACCTAGTATTCGAGGATGAAAATGGTAAAAAGTATTTAGATGTAAATATTTTTAATGACCAGGTAGTTATTCAGCTTACTGATAACATTTCACATGCCTCTTGCTATTCAATGGACTTTTATATTCCAATTCTTGATTATGCAGGATACTTTGGATATGATGACCCTAAGTTTATCTTCTCAGGATTAACACTTACAAAGGAAGGATTCTTTGATTCATATCAGGTATTTAAGTCTATTAAGGACGCTTCATACTGTAAGATTAACAAAAATGGTGAGTCTTACTTCGTAGCTCGTGACCTAAACCAAAATTATTTCCTTACAAAGAAGTTTGAGGATGCATCTAAGGTTAATAAAAACGAGCTTAGAAGAGTTTTAATTATTAATAATTTTATAAATGAAAAGGCTGATAGAGCTGATGTATCATTCTCTACATTTAAGTATTTATCAGTAGATGGTTCATATATCTATGCTGGACGTGATCCATATAAGCTTACATATACTGATAATGGATTTAGTATAGAGCTTGAGCCAGAAATAGAGCCTGAATATAGACTTCGTGATGTAGAGGAAATATTCCTTCAGCTTAAGGATATTTCATATCTATTATTCAAGGAGAAGAGCGAGAAGAGCTTCTATCTTGAAAATGAGAAGTTTGAATATGTTAAAAAGACATCAAAGCTTTCATATGAGTTTGTTAAAAATCCAGCTGATGCGACTCTTTTAAATGATTATGATATTGAAATTGTAAAGTCAGCATATAAGCTAATTGATTCAAGAGTTCAGCTAAGACGTAGAAGTAAGAATTACTTTATGTATAGTGATTCAAATAGATACACTATCTATGATGAGGCAATTGAAGGATATGCACAGGGTAGAATGGTTGATAGACCAGTAGCTGATGCCTATGCTGAGGCCTTTGATATTAACTTTAATGACTCAAAGAGAAATAAGGGTATTATCCTAATTCATGACAATATGTATTTAAATATTAAATATATTTCTAAGAAATCATTTGAGGTAATGCTTACAAAATCAGCATATAACGCTTCATTATTTACTGAGGCTGAGGCTAAGGCTATTAAGGATTTACTTGGTATTTCATTTAATGAGCGTAAGATTGAAAATATTTTATTAAATGATTTAAGAATCTATAATATTTACAACAAGAAGCCTAATATTTCAGAGCAATATAGAGCAATCATGCGTGATCTTCTTGCGAAGAAAACTACAATTCCTGATTACACTGATGCTGAAACATTACGTGTTGAAACAGAGAAGTCTGCTCTTGAGTATTTAAGAAGATTCTATATTAAGAGTGTTTATGATTATAAGGAGCTATTTAGTAAGGTAGTTACTAAGGATACTAAGAGAGTACTTATTATAGCACCTAAGTTTAATCTAGAGCTTCAGGGTCTAGAGCTAGCCCTAGATCATAAGGTAGAGGCTTATACATTAAATGAGCTTAAGTTTGGATATAGACCTGAGATTTGCCTTGAAAATGTTATGGTCAAGGGTACATATAGATTAAAGCTTCAAAATCTACCATCTAAGTTTGTAGATTCATTTGATATTATCCTATTTGGAGCAGGATTTAATGAGGCATTAGATGACTTTAAGGAAACACTTGCTCAAATAAAAGAGAATAACAAGAATATTGTATTTATCAATTCAAGAATTGTTTGCACTAAGAAGACTGACCTATTCTATGAGTTCTTTAAGGATTATGGAAAGGTTAATAGAACATTCTATACTTATGAATTCCCATATACTGAGTTATGTATGGAGTTAGATAAAAAATATATCGATTATCTAATTAAATCTGGAAATAGAATCCATAATGACGTTGCTATTTCAAAGAAAGATTCATATTTTAGTATAATAAAGTAAATTTATTATTGATTTTTAGTGCCAATTTATTATAAAATAAGTATTGGACGATATAAGAAATTATATTATATAAGCTTAAGGCTATTTAAGGAGGAAAAATAATATGCCATTTATTAAAAGAGTTTATGCAAGAGAAGTAT
Organism: Acholeplasmatales bacterium; assembly: GCA_024698125.1. Classification (GTDB taxonomy): domain Bacteria; phylum Bacillota_I; class Bacilli_A; order Acholeplasmatales; family Anaeroplasmataceae; genus UBA3206. The sequence continues at coordinate 25,109 of JAILRQ010000024.1, read as the reverse complement.
TAGATTCAAGAGGAAATCCAACAGTTGAGGCTGAGGTTTATACAACATCAGGAGCATTCGGAAGCGCAATTTCACCTTCTGGAGCATCTACTGGAGAGCATGAGGCTATCGAGCTTCGTGATGGAGACAAGTCTCGTTATCTTGGAAAGGGTGTTACAAAGGCTGTTAAGAACGTTAATGATATCATCGCTCCAGCACTAGCAGGAATCGATTGTCATAACCAATTATTAATTGACCAAAAGATGCTTGAGATCGACGGAACACCTAACAAGTCAAAGCTTGGAGCTAACGCAATCTTAGCTGTATCTATGGCTGTAGCAAAGGCTGCTGCTAACTATGATGGTGTTGAACTATATAACTATCTTGGAGGATTCAATGCAAAGAAGATGCCAGTTCCAATGATGAACATCTTAAACGGAGGAGCTCACGCTGACTTCTGTATCGATTTCCAAGAGATCATGATTTTACCAGTTTCTGCAACTTCTGTTAAGGAGGCTGTAAGAATGGGTGCTGAGGTATTCCATAACCTAAAGACTATTCTTAAGAAGAAGGGATACAATACAGCTGTAGGTGACGAGGGAGGATATGCTCCTAAGTTAGCTAAGGGAAATTCAGAGGCATTCGAGATTGTTGATGAGGCAATCAAGGCTGCAGGTTACGTTCCTGGTAAGGATGTATTCCTAGGAATCGACGTAGCTTCATCTGAGTTCTACAATGAAGAGACTAAGAAGTATGACTTAAAGGCTGAGAACAAGTCTTTAACTACTGATGAGATGATTAACTATCTTAAGACTTTAACTGAGACTTACCCAATTATCACTATTGAGGATGGACTTGATGAGAACGATTGGGAAGGATGGCAAAAGCTTACTAAGACAATCGGTGACCGTGTTCAATTAGTTGGAGACGACCTATTCGTAACTAACACTGAGCGTCTATCTAAGGGAATTTCTCTTGGAGTTGCTAACGCAATCCTTATCAAGGTTAACCAAATTGGTTCACTTACTGAGACTTTCAATGCTATTGAGATGGCAAAGAGAGCTGGATATGCAGTAGTTGTTTCTCATAGATCAGGAGAGACTGAGGATACTACAATCGCTGATATCGTAGTTGGAACTAATGCACTTCAAATCAAGACAGGATCTCTATCTCGTACAGACAGAATTGCTAAGTACAACAGATTAATGCGTATCGAGGATCAACTTAACCAATATGGTGAGGCTAAGATCGCTGAGTACCCAGGTATGGGAGCATTCGTTTCAATCAAGAGATAATTCATATTGAATTATGAAAGCACCTTTTATGAGGTGCTTTTATTTTTATTATTTAATATCACTAAAAATATGGTAGAATTAAAGTATATTTCAAATATTACAAATGATGATTTTGTTATAAGATATGATGCATCAGGTAAAAATAATGATGATTGGGCAAATAATAATGTAAGATATCAACTAGGATTTTCTAAGGAGGAAAGAAAAACATCCAATATTTGGTATACAGTTAATAATGATTATGACAATATTATTAATTGGTATCCAATGGATAAAAAAAATAATATGATAAAATTAGAAAACGTTAGTAAAACATTTAAAGATAATGATCAATTAGAGGTGTTAAAAAATATTTCCTTTGAAATAGAAGATAATACTTTTACAACAATAGTTGGTAAAAGTGGTTCTGGAAAGACTACGCTAATGAATATAATTGGGTCGATTGATGTACCAACATCAGGGGATGTATACGTTTGTGACAAACATTTAAATAATCTAAATGATAAAGAGATATCAGAATATAGAAATAAGACCGTTGGATTTGTATTTCAATCATTTTATTTAGAACAGCAATTTAGTGTCTTAGAAAATGTATGTATGCCCCTTGTAATTGCTGGAGTCAAAAGGAAGGAAAGAGAAGAAACAGCAAGAAAATATTTAGCACTTCTTGATATGCTAGATAAGGAAAAAACAAAGGTATATAAGCTTTCCGGAGGAGAAAAGCAAAGAGTCGCAATCGCAAGAGCCTTAGTAAATGATGCTAAAGTTATATTGGCAGATGAGCCGACAGGTAATCTTGACACAAAAAATGGAACAATTGTTTTAGATGAGCTTAAAAAGCTTACAAAAATAGGAAAGACTGTAGTTCTAATAACACATAATATGGAAGATGCAAAAAAGTATTCTGATAGGATTTTATTATTAAAGGATGGCGTTATTTCATATGAGAATAATTGATGCCATTAGATATGGTCTTAAGATAAGCTTTATAAAAAAAATAAAAACAATTATTACAATAATTATTTTTGCTTTTTTAAACACTATTATGCTTATATTATCTAATATAGGTATTAATGCCTACGATAATGTATCATACAATTATTTAAATGGTTTAAATACAAATGGGTATCAATTAATAGTGGAAGGATTAAATGGACAAAACACGTCTAAATCAACATATGACAATATCTGTGAGATTTTGAATAATAATAAATCTAATGTTTCACAAGTATATATGGAGAACCAAGATATTATATTTTATGATTATAATTATTCTAGTATAAAAAATCCTTTAATCAATGAAAATGATATTATCCTTACAAAGGATTATATGGATGATTATAGTGTTGGAGATAATATTGAAATTAATATTCTAGCGTATAATTCTGGAATAAATGTAAGCTTTAATGTTTTATCATTTTCAGATGATTATGAATTACCGGTAGCAGATCTTAATTATGTTTTAGATTATATTTCACTTGATAAGTTTTATATTGAAGGCTTTACTGACAAATTATATTTAAAAAGAGATTTAAAAAAGACTTATGAAATGTATAATGATATTATAGATATTGATTCAATGAAAGTGCAATGTGGCTTTTTTGAAACTTATGCTAAAAACAAACTACATGGAAAAATAATAATGTATATATTATTTATAATCACATTCTTATTAATGCTATCAACGATAGGAGTAGTATTTAATATTATTATCGTAAACTTTAATTCAAATAAAACATTCTATGCTGAAATGATAATAGTAGGTGCTAAAAAGAATAATATTATTTTTTTATTCATGTTAGATATTTTTATAAATGTTTTTTTATCATCGCTAATAGGACTATTAATCGGCTATGCATTAACCAATATGGGTAGTGACATGACATCTACGTTTATTGAATATTTAATTGGAAATGATTTAGGATATGTAGGACTTCAATCTATTTCTATAAAATATAAGGTTTATTTAATTATCCCTATCATTTTATTATTCATATATTTTACTATTGCAATGATTTTATCAATGCTAAAAATTACAGACATATATAATGATGATAAATCTCTATTGCTAAAGGAGAAAAAAGCATGAAATTAAGGGACAATTTATATTTATCAATGCTTCTAATAAAGAAGAATAAGAGAGTTATAAGAATCATTATAATGATGGTGATTGCATTTACATTATTGTCTGTTTCAATTTTTTTAAGCACCTCATTTATGATAGGAATCAGTAATGATATAAATAAAAATAAAGCTAGCTTTATTGTAGAAGTAGAATACGGGGATAGCTTGTATAATCATAAGGATGGTTACGAATATAATGAGCTTTTAGATGATTTGTATTACAAAGAAAACTCATTAAAATATAATAATAATCTCAATTGTTCCTATCATGATATTAAGATGATTAATAGAATTGAGAATAAGAATGATCAAACATATCAAAAGGATGTTTATTCCCCTATTTATACAATTGATGGAGTTAGATATGATTTTGGGGTTAATGCTTCAGGAATTTTAGATGATGCTATTGTTGATATGCTTTTTTTTGATATGAATAATACTAGCACTATTATTGATAGTGTTGAAGAAAAATATATGAAGGACAATAATTGTGATTTTTCAATATTAGGAAATGGTTTTAGTGATAATTCTAAGGAATTGATGATATCTAGTGCGGTTTTAGATTCTTTAGGTATTGATGATTATAATTCAGTAATTGGAAAATGTATATCTTTAGAAAATTATTTGTCAAATGCGATTTATTTTTTCTATAAAAATGATGTTAAGAATGAGGAAATATATGATTTTAATCCAATATACTATGGAAATAAATATAGTGTTTTTGAAGAATATAAAATTGTTGGAGTATTTAATGAAAAAGTATCATCATTGCCAGTTGAGATGACAAATGCTCAACTATGGTTTAAAGAAGAAGATTATTTTAATACAGAAGAATATGTTGATTTTAAATCGTTTAATTCACTTCCTCTATATTCAACAGTATATAAAGATGATTTATATGATATTATGCAATTATCGCTAGATGAAGATAAGGTTTTTATAGCTCCAGGATATTCAACTCTTCTAAATAGAATTAATCCTAATATTATCCAAAGATATAGCTTTAAAAGCCTAGATAAGGCATATGAGTTTTATAAGTATATATGTACGGAGCTTAAAGAAGAACAATTAGTATATTTAGATCCAATAACTATCAATTCAATACTAGATGGATACATAAAATATTATCCAATGTTAAAGGTAATTATTACGATTCTTTTATTTGCAGGCTTAGCTATGCTTGGGGCTACATTTATTGATTTTTATTATATTTTATATGAAGACATAAAGGATAATAAGAGATTCTTTGGATTGATGTTCTCTAATGGCTTGAAAACTAAGGATTTATATAAGATTTATGTTATATATTCATTTTTAATAAGTGGAATATCATTGTTAATATCCTGTGTTATTTCAGGCCTTACAAGCTATATACTAATGCGAAAGGCTAATAATATTTTTGTAACTAAGATTAATTATGAGAATGCTATTAATTATAGTATTGATTTTAAGTATTTTTTTAGCTCACAAGCAATTATTCTAGCCATATCCTTAATTCTTATAGTACTAGTGGCTTTTATTATAACTATAGCATTTAAGAAAAAGAACTTATCTTTATTATTGAAAAATTCTGAATAATAACCATATTAAATAATAAGCATCTCGCTTGCGAGGTGCTTTTTTTTACTATATAATAAAGACAGAATCGAAGGAGGATTTAGAAAAAATGGCAAAAACAAATAAATATCAAGGAACAAAGACTGAGAAGAACTTACAGGCAGCATTTGCAGGTGAGTCACAAGCAAGAAATAAGTACACTTATTTTGCAAGTGTAGCTAAGAAGAATGGATACGAGCAAATCTCTGAGCTATTCTTAAAGACAGCAGATAATGAGAAGGAGCATGCAAAGCTTTGGTTTAAGGCTTTAAATGGAATCGGAACATTAGAGGAGTGTCTTGAGGATGCAGCTGATGGTGAGAACTATGAGTGGACAGATATGTACGATGAGTTCGCACGTGTAGCTGATGAGGAAGGATTTAAGGATTTAGCAGAGCAATTCAGAGGAGTTGCTGCTATCGAGAAGACTCATGAAGAGAGATTTAGAGCATTACTTAAGAATGTTAAGGAAAAGACAGCATTCGAGAAGAGTGGTGTAACAGTTTGGGAGTGCCGTAACTGCGGACATATCGTAATTGGAACACAAGCTCCATTAGTTTGCCCAGTATGTAAGCATCCACAAGCTTACTTTGAAGTTCATAAGGAGAACTACTAGGATATTTTAAACACCAAGCATTTTTAAAGTGAACCCCATAAGTTGGACCAAGTAAAATTGGAAAGACTTATGGGGTTTTATTATGGAATAATGAAATTAAAAAATAAATATGGTAGAATTAAGTTAAGTGGAGAAAATATGAAAGTTTATTCTGATGAAAGAGTTGAGAATTTAAATGGAGTTTTTACAATAACTGATGCTAAAATCATATTAGCAGATGAGCCTACTGGAAATCTTGATACTAAAAATGGAGAAATTGTTTTAAATGAATTAAAAAAGCTAACTACATTAGGAAAAACAGTGGTTTTAATAACTCATAATATTGATGATGCAAAAAAATATTCAGACAAAATAATATTATTAAAGGATGGCGTTATTTCAAATGAGAATAATTGATGCCATAAGGTATGCGTTTCTAAACATTAAACAAAGAAGATTATCTAGCCTAATTAGTTTTTTAACTGTAGGCTTTTTGAGTATGTCAATAATGATAATTCTATTTGTTGGATTAAATACATATAATGATGTTACATTCAATTATACAAAAGCTTATAGGGAAAATGGTTATTCATTTTATATATCAGCATCTAGTTCTGGAATCGGAGAATATCAAATAAATCAAATTAAAAATTATAGCGATAATACTTATATTTCATATATGTGTGCTCCGACTAATAATATAGATTTTTATAATCTTGAATTATCATTTGACTCTCTGAAATTTTTAGAAAAAATAAAAAAACAAAATGATATTATTTTACCTATGGATGATTCAAGTGATTATAATGTTGGTGACATTTATGAAGCCACTATAGCAGGTTATAATTATGAGAAGTATAATAATCAATTTGAAGTTGTTGGATTTTCAGAAGAAATAGAAAAGCCAGTAGCTTCTATAGATTATATTTTAGAAATTTCGTTGCTTTCAAAACTATTGATTGTTGGAAATCCTGATGAAGATTTAGATAAAAAAGATTTATATTCACTAGAGAAGTTTTATGATAATCTATTAGATATTAAAAATATAGATTTCGAATCTAATTTTATGTCTAATTTTAAAACTGATAAATCAAAGGCAAAAGTATTGGTTTTAATCTTTTGCATTGGGGCATTATTAGTTTTATTATCAACATTATCTGTTATAACTAATGTAATATTTTTAGATATCGATTCAAATAAAAGCTTATATGTCATACTAAGAGTAGATGGTGCATCAAAAAACGATTTAAGAAAGGTAGCCTTTTCTGATATTTTTCTAATTGTTTTATTATCAACTGTATTTGGATTTTTCTTGTCAATTGCTTTTATTTCTCTTTATTCAAATGTATCAAATGATTTTACCTCTTATATAATTGGTAATCATTTAAATGCTTATCTAGAAGAGATAAAATACTCTTCAAATATAACATGGTTTATTCCTTTTGTGGTATTTTTGATTATGATAGCAGTTATATTCTTATCATCAGCAAAGAGAATAAAGATGATTTATGATATAGAACCATCCTTATTGGTAAAGGAGGTTTTATAATGAAGAATGTTGAAAGAGCGTATATTTCTAAATTACTAGTTAAAAATAATAAAGGTCATGTAAGAAAAATTGTATTAGCTATGTCAATAGCTTTAAGTGTCTTGTATATTGCCATTTTTATATTGTTTGCCTTTTATATGGGTATAGTGGGAGATATAAAGAAGAATAAGAGTAGCCTTGCTTATGAAGTGACTTATGGCGATGATTTTATGGTTAGAAATGGCGTTGATTACTCTACATATATTGATAATGCTTATTATGAGGATATCAATGATAAGTACGATTATAGTATAAATGCCTCTTATCATATTGTTTCTTGTGAAAATAATTATGTTTTTAGTGCTAGCAATCCAATTATAAAGCGCCCTATATTTTATATGGATGGATTGGCTTTAGAGTATAATGATTCATATTTGAATAGTTATAGTTATAGTATGCTTTTCTTTGATATGATGGATACAAATAGCTTTTTATCTGAAATTGAAGAAGAATATTTAAAAAGTAATTTTGGCTTTGCAATATTAGGTAATGGCTTTAGTGATGCTATGAATGAAGTTATGGTTTCATCAGAATTATTGGATTCATTTGGTATATCCTATGATGAAGCTATAGGAAAAAGCCTATCTATGGAGCAGTATTTAGGAAACTGCATCTTGAATAATAATTATTCAAGAACGTTTGAAGCATCATATTATGGAGAAAAGTATAATGTATTTAATGAATATAAAATTGTAGGAGTCTACAATTCTAATATTTCTAATCTTCCTTTACAATTTACTCAATCTCCAATTTGGCTGAAAAAAGAAAGCTATTATAGTTCTACAAATTATACTACATTTGAAGATTTAGGGTGGGATGAATATAGTATTACTTATAATACTGATCTTTATGATGTTGTAGATGATGCGATGTCAAAGAATATGGTTTTTATAGCGCCTGGATATACAACACTTTATAATGAATTGAATCCTGTTATAACACAACGTCTTTCATTTGATGAATTAAGCACGGCATATAGGTTTTATAAGTATGTAAATAGCTTACTCACAGAAGAACAGCTCGAATATAATAATGCAATATCTATGAATGGAATACTAGAGGCATATATTGAATATTATCCTTTTATTAGGTGCTTGATTTTTGGACTTATATTTGTTGGGTGTATAGTTATGATTGCGGCTGTGGTAAATTTATATGTCTTAATGGCTTTAGATATAAAAACTAATAAGCAGTATCTAGCATCAATGATGGCAAGTGGAGCAAATAAAAAGGATATAAGCATAATTTATTTGATTTATTCACTTGTAATATCAGGAATAAGTATTATTATTTCAGGAGTCGTTTCAGCAATAATTTCAATTATAATATCATATAATACAAATTCATACCTAAGAGAAAAGATCACATCAGGTATTTCTTATAGCCTGAATTATGGGTATTACTTTTTATCATTTATTATAATATCCTTTATAGTTTTATTGTTAAGTCTACTATTAGCATTTGTTAATACGATTAAGATTAGAAGAAGCAGACTTTCAGATGTATTAAAGAATAATGAATAAAAAACATTCGCTTTTAGCGAATGTCTTTTTTAATATTATTCATGATTATCAATTTCTGTAATCATTTGATTTAGCTCATCCTTATTGAAAACATAGGTTTTACGGCAGAAGTTGCAAGTAACCTCAGCCTGTCCTAGCTCATCAATAATTGATTGAATCTCCTTTTTACCCAAAGACTTAATACCTCTATAGTATTGATCCTTTGTACAAGGACAAGTGTAGAAGATATCCTGTGTTTCAAGGATTTCGTAATCCTCTCCACCACTAAGCTCCTTAATGATATCCTCAGGAGTCATACCATTATCAATCATTTCAGATACTGGCTTGATATTTTTAAGTACATTTTCAATTCTTGTGATAGTTTCATCATCGCATCCTGGCATAAGCTGAAGAATAAATCCTCCAGCAGCCTTACATGAATTATCAGTTTCTACAAGTACTCCAAGACCTACTGATGATGGAGTTTGCTCTGATGATGCAAAGTAATATGTGAAATCCTCTGCAATTTCACCTGTTTGAATATTTAATGTAGTAACAAATGGCTCCTTAAGGTTTAAATCCTTAACTACTGTCATAGTACCATTTCCTACAGCCTTACCTACTGCAAGGTGTCCGTTATTATATTGCATAAATACACCAGCATTTGATACAAATCCTCTTACATGCCCATTTGAGGCCTCAACAACCATTAAACCTAGAGGACCATCACCATCAAATCTTACAGTAAGGTTTTCATCTGATTTATAGTTTGTTGAAATAATAGCTGCAGCAGTAAGACATCTACCAAGGGCTGCACAAGATGTTGGCCATAGACCAAATGTCTTTCTTGCAGTTTCAACTAGGTTAGTAGAAGATGCTGCATATATTCTTACCATCTTATTATAAGCTAAAGCTTTACATACATAATCCTTCATATTAAAATCACCTGCACCCATTATATCATACTTTTTGTAATTTGTTGTTGACACTTTAAAAATATTAGATTATAATAATTATTGTCATCCTAAGTTAGGGGTAATGCCTCCGATTTACGATGACTATATTGCAAAGATAGTTTAGAATAACAAATAAACTTGAGTATAATTATGAAGAGATTAATTCATAATTATTAGTCTCTTCAAAAATAAAGGAGACTAATTTACTTGAGTTAGTCTCTTTTATTTTTCTAAGCTTAAAATAGTCGTAAGTAGAATTAGTAATTATTATACTTAATGAAGAAGCGAACTAGCGATTGGTGAAAGGCTAGTATTAGTGAGTAATGAACGCGTCTACTAGATGCTTATCAGAAGGTTTTAGTATGATAGGACGTATGGTCTGCGTTAAGGATTTTGAGGTGGTCTAGCTTATACTAGGCAATTAGAGTGGTACCGCGCGAAATTTTGCGTCTCTTTCTTATAAAAGAAAGGGACTTTTTTTGTACATTATGGTAAAATAATAGAAAAGGAGATTTTTAAAATGGACAAGAAGAATATTAAGAAGGTTGTATTAGCTTATTCAGGAGGACTTGATACTTCAATTATCATTCCTTGGTTAAAGGAGAATTATAATAACTGTGAGGTTATTGCAGTTTCTGGTAATGTAGGTCAAGCTGATGAGCTTGATGGTCTTGAGGCAAAGGCACTTAAGACAGGAGCATCTAAGCTTTATGTAGAGGATTTAAATAAGGAGTTCGTTGAGGACTATATTTTCCCAACATTAAAGGCTGGAGCTAAGTATGAAGGAAAGTATTTATTAGGAACATCATTTGCACGTCCTATTATTGCAAAGCGTATTGCTGAGATTGCATTAAAGGAGAAGGCAGACGCCATCGTTCATGGATGTACTGGAAAGGGTAATGACCAAGTACGTTTCGAGCTTGCTATTAAGGCAGTAGCTCCTAATATGCCAATCATTGCACCATGGCGTGAGTGGGATATTAAGTCTCGTGATGAGGAAATCGATTATGCAGAGGCTCATAATGTACCTCTTAAGATTTCAAGAGAGACTAACTATTCAAAGGATAAGAACCTTTGGCACTTATCTCATGAGGGTCTAGATCTTGAGGATCCAGCAAATGAGCCTAAGTATGATAAGATTCTAGAGATGGGAGTATCTCCAGAGCAAGCACCAGACAAGGCTGAGTATGTAACTATTCACTTTGAGAAGGGAGTTCCTACTCAGGTTAATGGTAAGAAGATGAACGCAGTTGATCTTGTTTGGGAGTTAAATAAGATTGGTGGAAGAAATGGTGTTGGAATTATCGACATCGTTGAGAATAGACTTGTTGGAATGAAGTCTCGTGGAGTTTATGAGACTCCAGGTGGAACTATTCTTTATGAGGCACATGAGCTTCTAGAGTCTATTACACTTGATAAGCAAACAATGCATTTCAAGAGAACTGTTGCTGATAAGTTCTCAGAGCTTGTATACGATGGACTTTGGTATACACAATTAAGAGAGGCTTTATCTGCATTCGTTGATCAAACACAAGAGGTTGTTACAGGAGACGTTAAGCTAAAGCTTTATAAGGGAAATATTATTCCTGCATCTCTAACTTCACCTAACTCATTATGGAATGAGGAGATTGCATCATTTGGTGATGATGAGGGAGCTTATAATCAAGCAGATGCTGCTGGATTCATTAACCTATTTGGACTTCCAATTAAGGTTCAAGCATTATTAAATAACAAGAAAAATAAGTAATTAGAGTGGTGATTTATTATGGCTATGTGGGCTGGTAGATTTAAAAAAGAGGAAAGTAAGGATGTTAATGATTTTAACTCTTCAATTTCCTTTGATAGCAGAATGTTTGAGCAAGACATCTTAGGATCAATTGCTCATGCAACAATGCTAGGACATCAAAATATTATATCTAAGGCTGATTCAGAGCTAATTTGTAAGACCTTAGGAGAAATCCTTGAGGATATCAAGTGTGGTAAGCTATTATTTGATTATGATGCTGAAGACATTCACATGTTTGTTGAGGCTGAGCTTACTAAGCGTATTGGTGAGGTTGGAAAAAGACTTCATACATCAAGATCTCGTAATGATCAGGTAGCACTTGATATAAGATTATATTTAAGAGATGAGATTAAAAACATTAAGGATTTAACTCTAAACCTTATAAATGTAATTTTAAACCTTGCTGATAAGAATAAGGAAACAATCATGCCAGGATATACACATCTACAGCGTGCACAGCCTATCACATTCGCAAATCATCTACTAGCATATGCAACTATGCTAGCACGTGATATTGAAAGATTAGATGATACTAATAAGAGACTTAACAGAAATCCACTTGGATCATGTGCTCTTGCTGGTACAACATATAATATTGATAGAGAAATGGTAGCAAGCCTATTACATATGGATAGTGTTACTCCAAATACACTTGATGGTGTATCTGATAGAGATTTCTGTGTAGAGCTTGCATCAGCAATTGCAATTATGCAAATGCATCTATCAAGATTTAGTGAAGAGATTATTATGTGGTCATCATGGGAGTTTAAGTTCATTGACCTAGATGACGCATATTCAACTGGTTCATCAATTATGCCACAAAAGAAGAATCCTGATATTGCAGAGCTTGTTCGTGGTAAGACTGGTAGAGTATATGGAAACCTTATAACTCTACTTACAATGCTTAAGGGTATCCCACTTGCATATAACAAGGATATGCAAGAGGATAAGCAAGCAATCTTTGATTCAGTAGATACTATTAAGGATTGCTTAAAGATTTTTGCACCAATGCTTGAAACAATGTCTGTAAATAAGGACAATATGAAGAAGGCTGCAGCAAAGGGATTTATTAATGCAACTGACTTAGCTGATTATTTAGTTAAGAAGGGAATGGCATTTAGAACTGCATACAAGATTTCAGGAACTCTTGTTGCAGTATGTATTGATAAAAATACAACTCTTGAGGAGCTACCTCTAGAGGAGTATAAGAAGCTTAGTGATTTATTTGAGGATGATCTATATGAGGCAATTGATTTAAGAAATGCTACATTTAAGAGAACATCACAGGGTGCATCATCAATTGAATCAACAGCTAAGCAAATAGCTGATTTAAAGAAGGAGCTTGGATTATAGAGATGTTTAAGGTTTATATTGACGGACAATCTGGTACAACAGGACTTAGAATAAATGAAAGATTATCTAAAAGACCAGAAATTGAAATATTAAAGATTTCTGAGGAGAAAAGACATGATGAGGAGGAGCGTAAGAAGTTTATTAACGCTGCCGATGTAGTCTTTTTATGTCTACCAGATGATGCTGCTATCGAGGCTGTAAAGCTTTGTACAAACCCTAATACTGTTATTATTGATGCCTCAACAGCACATAGAACAAATCCTATGTGGGCATATGGATTCCCAGAGCTTGATAAGGCATTCCTTGAAAAGCTAAAGGGATCTAAAAGAATTGCAAATCCAGGATGCTATGCATCAGGATTTATGTCTATTGCATATCCATTAGTTCATATGGGTATTGCTGGAGCTGATTATCCATTCGCAGCTAACGCTATATCAGGATATAGTGGAGCTGGTAAGAAGGGTATTGCCCAGTACGAGGATAAGAATCGTAGTGAAGAGTTCGATGCTCCAAGATTATACGCTATGAGTATGGCTCATAAGCACCTACCTGAAATGCAGGTCATTGCAGGTTTAAAGGAGAAGCCATTATTCAATCCTTATGTATGTGACTTCCTAGAGGGAATGCTTGTAACTATTCCTCTATATACTAATAGACTTACTAAGAAGTACACAGTTAAGGAAATACATGACCTATTTGAGGATTATTATAAGGGTCAAGACTTTGTTCGCGTAATGCCACTTACAGATAAGGGAACAGAGGATGGATTCTTATCTGCAGCTCATTTAGCAGGTAAGGATTATATGGAAATATATTTTGCAGGAAATGATGATAGAATTAATATCACATGTGCACTTGATAACCTAGGAAAGGGAGCAAGTGGAGCTGCAATTGAATCAATGAATATCGTTTTAGGATTAGATCCTAAGACTGGATTAGAAATGTAGGAGGAACATTATGAAGGAAATTAGTGGTGGAGTAGTTGCTGCAAAGGGATTTAAGGCCAATGGAATTCATTCTGGATTAAGAAAGCAAAAGGAAAGAAAGGATTTAGCACTTATTGTATCTGAAACACTTTGTACAACTGCATCAGTTTATACAACTAACCTTGTTAAGGGAGCTCCTATTCATGTAACTAAGAAGCATAGCCTAGATGGACATGCTCAAGCTATCGTATGTAATAGTGGAAATGCTAATACATGTAATGCTGATGGTATCGAAAAGGCTGAGGCAATGTGTGAGGCAGTAGCTAAGGAGACTGGTATTGCAGTTGATAACGTATTAATCGGTTCAACTGGAGTAATTGGTCAGGTTTTAGATATAACTCCTGTTCAAAAGCATATGAAGGATTTAGTTGCTGGTCTTTCAAATGAAGCTAGTGCATCAGATCTTGCTTGGCAGGCAATTAGTACAACAGATACAAAGAAGAAGGAAATTGCATTAGAGTTTGAGGTAGATGGTAAGGTGTGTCATATTGGAGGAATCTGCAAGGGTTCTGGAATGATTAAGCCAAATATGGCAACAATGCTTTGCTTTATTACAACTGACTGTGCTATTTCTAGCGCAATGCTACAAAAGGCTTTATCTAATGTTATTGTTGATACATTCAACATGGTATCAGTTGATGGAGATACATCAACTAATGATACTGTAACAATCCTTGCTAATGGACTTGCAGGTAATAAGGAAATTACTTGTGAGGGTAAGGAATATGATGAGTTTTACAAGGCATTACTTGCAATAGCTACAATGCTATGTAAGGCAATTGCAAAGGATGGAGAGGGAGCTACAAAGCTTCTTATAGTAGAGGTATTAAATGCTAAGACTATGGAGGATGCACGTATTGTTGCTAAGTCTGTAGTTATGTCTTCTCTATTAAAGGCTGCAATGTTTGGTGCAGATGCAAACTGGGGAAGAGTACTTTGTGCAATCGGATACTCACAGGCTAATGTAGATATTACAAAGGTTGATGTTGAGTTTGAATCAAAGAAGGGAATTCTTCCTGTATGTAAGGATGGAGCTGGAATTCCATTTAGTGAGGAAAAGGCTAAGGAAATCCTTCTTGAGGATGAGATTACAATTAGATGTAATCTAAATGATGGTAACAATAATTCACAAGCATTTGGTTGTGATTTAACATATGATTATGTAAAGATTAATGGAGATTATAGAAGCTAGGAGGTAATTCCTGTGAAGTTTTCAAATGAAGAGCAAGCAGAAATTTTAGTACATGCCTTACCATATATTCAAAAGTATTATGGAAAGACTATTGTTGTAAAGTATGGTGGAAATGCCATGATAGATGACAATCTTAAGCAATCAGTTATGCAGGATGTAGTTTTACTATCTTTAGTTGGTGTTAAGGTTGTTCTTGTCCATGGTGGTGGACCTGAAATTAATACAGCATTTAAGGCATATGGAAAAGAAACAATTAAGGTAGATGGACTACGATATACTGACCGTGATGGTGCAGATATAGTTCAAATGGTTTTAGCAGGTAAGGTAAATAAGGACCTAGTAAAGCTTATTGGAACTAAGGGTGGTAAGGCTATCGGACTATCTGGTATGGATGGTGGTATGATTAAGTGTAAGTTTAAGAATAAGGACAAGTATGGATTTGTTGGTGATATCGCTGAGGTTAATCCAGATGTTATTATGACAGCACTTGATCATGGATATATTCCAGTTATCTCAACTGTTGGTACAGATGAGGATGGAAATAGCTATAATATTAATGCAGATACTGCAGCAGCAAGAATTGCTGGTGCCCTAAAGGCAGAGGCCTTTATTGCAGTAACTGATATTAAGGGATTATTAAGAGATAAGAATGATGATTCAACTCTTATCCATGAAATTAATGTTTCTGAGCTTAAGACACTTGAAAAGCAAGGAATTATTGATGGTGGTATGATTCCTAAGGTAGAATGCTGTGTTGAAGCACGTAGACGTGGTGTCAACAAGGTATTTATTATTGATGGACGTGTTCCACATGCAATTCTTATCGAGGTATTAACCGACGAGGGAATTGGAACAATGTTTAAGTAGGAGTTAAAAATATGAGTGATATTATAGAGCTTGATAAGGAAAATATAGTTAATACATATAAAAGATTTAATGTTGTTTTAACTAGTGGACATAATTCAACACTTATTGATGAAAATGGTAAGGAGTATATCGACTTCTCAACAGGTATTGGAACTAATATATTTGGTATTTGTGATGAGGAGTGGAAGAAGGCTGTTATTTCTCAGGTAAATAAGATTCAGCATACTTCAAATCTTTATTACTCAGAGCCTCAGGTTAAGCTTGCAAAAATGCTTTGCGAGAAGACTGGAATGAAGAAGGTATTCTTCGCAAACTCTGGAGCTGAAACTAATGAGTGCGCTATTAAGACAGCAAGAAAGTATTCATTCGACAAGTATGGTGAGAATAGATATGAGATTATTACTCTTGTAAACTCATTCCATGGAAGAACTATTGCAACACTAAGTGCAACAGGACAAGATGTATTCCATAAGTATTTTGGACCATTTGTTGATGGATTTAAGTATGTACATGCAAATGATATTGAGGAGCTTAAGAACACAATATCTGATAAGACATGTGCAATTATGATTGAAACTGTTCAGGGAGAGGGAGGAGTAAATGCCCTTGAGCCTGAGTTTATAAAGTATATCGATAAGGTATGTAAGGAGAAGGATTTAGTATTTATTGTAGATGAGGTTCAAACTGGAAACGGAAGAACTGGATATCTATATAGCTACATGGAGTATGGAGTAACTCCTGATGTTGTAACAACAGCTAAGGGACTTGCTGGAGGACTTCCATTTGGAGCAATTCTTTTCTCTGAAAAGACTGCAAATACCCTAGGATATGGAGAGCACGGAACAACATTTGGAGGAAACCCAATTGCAGCTGCTGCAGCATATAGTGTTATCAAAAGAATTGATGATAAGCTATTAGCTCATGTTAAGGAAGCAAGAAAGCTTATTGAGGATAAGCTTAAGAATGTAAAGAACGTAGTTTCTGTATCTGGTAAGGGATTAATGGTTGGAATTGCCTTAAAGGATGGAATTGTTGCATCTGAGGTAGTTGCAGAAGGAATTAAGAATGGAGTAATTTGTTTAACTGCAAAGACTAAGATTAGATTATTACCTCCATTAAATATTTCATTTGAGGATTTAAATAAAGGATTAGACATCTTAATCGATATTATTAATAGATATTAAAAAACTGGAAAGGAGTGTTATATATGAAGAACTTTTTAACACTACAAGATTTAACAAAGGAAGAAATAATTGATTTACTAAACCTAGCAGATCAATTAAAGTTTGAGCGTAAGAATGGTATACCTCATCCAATTTTAAAGGGAAAGACATTAGGATTAATATTCCAAAAGTCATCAACTCGTACAAGAGTTTCATTTGAGGTTGGTATGTATGAGCTTGGTGGATATCCATTATTCCTATCATCTCGTGACCTACAAATTGGACGTGGAGAGCCAATTGAGGATACAGGAAGAGTTTTAGGACGCTACCTTGATGGAATTATGATTCGTACATTTGACCAAAAGGAAGTAGAGGATTTAGCTAAGTGGAGTGGAAAGCCAGTTATTAACGCCTTAACTGATTATTCACATCCTTGCCAGGTTTTAGCTGACCTTATGACAATTCGTGAGCACAAGGGTGCTTTTGATGGACTTAAGGTATGCTATATCGGAGATGGAAACAATATGGCTAACTCTATTATCGTTGGTTCATTAAAGGTTGGAATGAAGGTAAGCGTAGCTTGCCCTAAGGGATATTATCCTGCACAAAAGGTATTAGACTTTGCTAAGGATTATCCTGGAATGTTTGAACTTACTGAGGATCCAAAGGTTGCGGCTTTAGACGCCGATGTATTCTTCACTGATGTATGGACATCAATGGGTGAAGAGGCAGAGACTGAAAAGAGAAAGCAGGTATTTGCTGGAAAGTATCAAATAAATGAGGAAATCATGAAGCTTGCACATAAGGATGCAATGGTTCAACACTGTCTTCCTGCTCACCGTGGCGAGGAGATTACAGCTGATGTATTTGAGGCTCACGCAAATGAAATCTTTGATGAGGCAGAGAATAGACTTCATGCTCAAAAGGCCGTTATGGTTACATTAATGAAGGACTAATTAAATAAAACTTCTTAAAACTAGTGCCTAACATTTTGAAAGACACTAGTTTTTTGTTATAATTATAACAAGAGGTGATTTACTTATGATTAAAGATGAATATTTTACATTAAGTAACGGAATTAAAATTCCAAAGGTTGGATTCGGTACATGGCAAACACCAGATGGGGATGTAGCATATGAGTCTACAATCTGGGCAATCAAGGCTGGATATAAGCATATTGATACTGCCCTAGTATATGGTAATGAGGTATCTATCGGTAAGGCTATTAAGGATAGTGGAGCCAAAAGAAGCGATCTTTTTATTACCACTAAGTGTCCTGCAGATGTAAAAACATATGAAGGAGCACTTGAGGCTTTCAACACTTCCCTAAAGAACCTAGATCTAGACTATATTGATCTATATCTAATTCACGCTCCATGGCCTTGGAGTAATGTTGGTGGAGATTACACTGAAGGAAATAAGGCAGTATGGAAGGCATTTGTTGAGCTTTATAATAAGGGACTTATTAAGTCAATTGGAGTTTCTAATTTCCATGAGGCTGATATTAAGGCTATTTGGGATTACACTGGTGTAAAGCCAATGGTAAACCAAATTAGATATTTCCTTGGAAATACACAGCCTGCATTAACAAAGTATTGTCAGGATAATGACATTTTAGTTGAGGCATATTCACCACTTGCGACTGGTAAGATGCTTGAAAATCCTACATTGCTTGAGGTCGCAAAGAAGTATAATGTATCTCCTGCAAAGATTTGCTTAAGATATTGTATTGAAAATAATACCCTTCCATTACCAAAGTCAGTACATGAGAATCGTATTATTGATAACCTAGATTTAAATTTCACTATAGCTAAAGAGGATATGGATGTTTTAAATACAATTCATGATGAAACACTAGATCGTCCACTAAGAAGCTAATAGTATTAAAAGGAGTTTTGGAAATGAATGAATTAAAATATGAAATGGATATTAATTTTAGAACCAATGATTTTGATTCAGAGGATTATATAACACCAACCGCAATCCTATCCCTATTTCAGGACATTGCAGGTCTTCATGCAGAGGAGCTTGGAATTGGATATGAGGGTTCACTTAAAAAAGGATACTTTTGGGTTCTTGTAAGAAATAGATTTGAAATATTTAAAAACCCGAAGCCACTTACAAAGGGACGCCTTGTAACATGGCCTCATGAAAAGGGAAGAGTAGACTGTAACCGTGAATATGCACTATATGATAGCTGTGGTGATATAGTTGCTCGTGGATTATCTAAATGGGTAATTATTGATGTTGTAAACAGAAGAATCGCAAGAACTGATAAAATTGATTATGGTTCAACTTCATTTCCACAAGATAACTTTTATGATGATGTACCAAGAGTTAAGGCTCCAGATTTTAGTCTATTTAAGAAGGTCGCATCTCATAAGGTATTAAAAAGAGATTTAGACCACAATAAGCATATGAATAACTCAAAGTATACTGATATTGTATTTGATGTTATTCCACAGAATGTAAAAATAAATAAGCTTAATATCGAATACGTAAAGGAAACAACATTAGATGATGTTATTGATATTTATGAGTATGAGGATCGAGAGTTTATTTATCATATTGGAATGAGTAATGAGAACAAGATATTTGTATCACAAATAGTAAAGGACTAGATTATTATGGTTAATGATTTATTAAAGTTTTTAGATTTATCAAAAACTAAGTTTCAGGCAATAGATGAGACAAAGAAGAAGCTTTTAGAGGCAGGATATATAAATGTTTCTGAGAGCGATTCATATAAGGGGCTTAATAGATTCTTTATTGTAAGAAATAATAGCTCAATTATTTGTATAAGCCTCCCAGAGGATTTTACAAATAAATCAATTAATATTATTTCAACACATACAGATTCTCCAAGCTTTAAGATTAATGAGAACTCATCTATAAACGATAAAATGTATCAAACACTACAAACAGAGGTTTATGGAGGACCAATATATTCCTCTTGGTTTGATAGACCACTATCAATTGGAGGAAGAGTTCTTACTAAGTCTATGGATGGCACTATTGTGCAAAATCTAATAGCCTTTAAGAATAGCATTTGTACTATACCAAACCTTTGTATTCACTTTGGACGTGATATTAATAAGGGTCATGAATATAGCCTTGATGAGATGAAGCCAATTTTATCTAATGACGCTGATATCTATTACCTATTAAAGAAGGAATATGGTATAGAAAAGAAGGATATCCTATCCTTTGAGCTTGAGCTATTTAATAATATGAAGCCAACACTAGTTGGTGCTAAAAAGGAATTCTTTATGGCATCAAGAATAGATAATCTTGCCTCTCACTATACTGCCCTAAAGGCTTTTATGGAAAGTGCATGTGATACATTTAAGGTGTTTGCCTCATTCGATAATGAAGAGGTAGGATCAAGCTCTATGCAGGGTGCAGGATCAAGCTTTTTATATGATACCCTTAAAAGATTCTTTATTGATAATGGATATAGTGAGGTAGAGCTTTTAAGGGCCTTATCTAATTCAATTGCTATTTCTGCAGATAACGCTCATGCAATTCATCCAAACTATAAGAATAAGAGTGATATGCTAAATGCTCCAGTTCTAAACTCTGGATTTGTAATAAAGGAAAATCCAAGCCTAAAATATACAACAGATGCTATATCTAAGGCCATAATTGTTGACTTATGCAATAGGGATAAAATTAAGTATCAGGAGTTCCACAATAAGCCAGGTGTGGCTGGTGGAAGTACTCTTGGAAATATACTACAGGGAAGCGTTGGAATCCATATGGTAGATATTGGACTTCCACAGCTTGCGATGCATTCAGCATACGAAACTGCAGGATGTAAGGATGTATTGGAGTATTATAAGATTATGAAGAGCTTTTATGAGATTAATCTTAAAATTTCTAATCAGGATATTAAATATTAATATAGAAGGAGCGGGTTTACCGTTCCTTTTTTACTTTTTTACAAAAATTTTACAATTATAAACTATCTGTAAGACAGCCTTACTATATTATCAAATTGAGGTGTTTTATAACTTATGGATTATGTATATGCAGTAATTGGTCTTCTAGCAGGGCTTGGATGCTTACTATTAGGATTTAAGTTTTTTATATTGTAGTATTCAAATGATTATAATAATATGGTAAAATTAAAATATAAATAGTGAATTTTTTATTAATAGAATAGGGAGTATTTAAAAATGAAAAAATTAAAATTATATTTTACTATGCTTATAGTTATATTGTTCATGGTTTTTATTCAAAGTATAAGTAATAAAGTACATGCTTATGAAAACTATGATAGGATTTTAAGTTCTGCAAATACTTTTGATTATGATACAGAGCATTTATCTAATCAATCGCATTATAAAATGGATCAAAGAAATAGTAATTACGTAGATGATGAAGTGTTATTAACTGTAATTAATCCAGGATTAGGTGGAGACATTTCTCATTTTGTACCAATCTTTGATACAAATGGCGAAATGATTAAAGTGAGTGATAAAAATAATATTGTTAGTGCATTAAGTGAATGCATGGATAATAAAGTTATTATTAAGTATGCTAAAATGAATTATTTATCAATAAGAATTGAAGATATTACACAGTTTTTTATAGATGAATACGAATATAATTCTTCATATCATACTATAGTTTTATTTGAAGCTGCGTACGCATATGATACAAACGATGATGTGTATAGTCAGTTTGACAAGGCAGTAAGTAAAGTTGTAAATGAAATAAAAGAAAATAATGATGGTTTATTACCAAAAGTAAATTTGATTGGACACTCAAGGGGTGGGTTGATTAATCTACTTTATGCAATGGATCATCCTGATATGGTAAATCAGATATTTAGCATGGGGACACCATACGTTGGTTCAACTACAGCCAAGATTGATGTAGAATATAATAATTGTGAAATTGGTTCAGGAGATGAAAGCACAAATGGAGAGAAAGATATAGTTAACGAAGAACTATATAAATCTTATAAAGAGCGTTGGAATAGTAATTACTCACTTTATAAACATATAAATGTTTATGCGATGGGTGGATCTACGACATATGGTTTTTTAGAAAAGCTTCTCACATCGAAAAAAATGGAGGATTATAGAGATAAGTTTGGAATGTCTAAAGGTATATTTAATTCTCTAAGATTTATTGCAGCGGACCAATTATTCAGAATAGAAATGCAAAGTGTTCAATATAGCATATTTCATACAAATGGATGGGATAATCTAACAAAAAGCCTCATTGGCGCTTTAGGAACAAGCAATAATGATGATTTAAATTTGATGACAGCGCTATTGGCAACACTAGAGAATGAAAGTGAGTACAAAGGAATAAAAAAGAGACTAGTTTGGATGAATGATGGTCTTGTTGATTTGAAATCACAATTAGGAGAGGGATATAGAGGATTTAAAAATTATACAAAGATTTTTTCACCTTACAATTGTGATATGGGTAACTGTGCTGATCCTGAACAATTACCAGTAGTACATAATTTAGAAGTGAAAGACAAGGCATTTATTAATTACATATGTAAGAATATAGAAATGGATGAAAGAAATTATAATAATCCAAACTATATTAGTAGAATTATTAAGCCAGAATATCTAACATATGAAATTGATGAAAATAGTGTTGGAATATATTCATATCTAGGTAATGATACTGTTGTTGATATTCCAAGTGAAATAAAAGGGAAGATAGTAAAGGAAATAGGATATGGTGCATTTCAGTCAAATGATGATGTTATAAAAATTACTATACCTTCTAATGTGGAAATTATAAAAGATTATGCATTCTCAGATTGTACTAAATTAGAAGAAATTAATGTCATTGGTAATATAAAAGATTTAGCATATACAACATCATTTGCTGGATGTGAATCTTTATTAAATATTAATATAATAGATTCTTCTAATTATAGAAGTTATAGTGGAATTTTATATAATAAAGATATGACTTGTCTTTATAAATATCCTGAAGGAAGAAATGAATCAAACTTTGTTGTACCAACTAGTGTAATTGAAATAGACTCAAATGCGTTTTACAATGCAAATATAAGAAGTATCAATCTAAATAATGTAATAAATGTGGAAGCAAATGCTTTTTTAGGATGTGCAAGCTTAAGTACTATAATCGGAAATAAGGTTGTGTATGTAGGAGAAAATGCATTTAATGAAACATTATGGTATCAAGATTCACTAGAAGATAATAGTGGACTGATAGTAATTGGAAAGACTATTATAGGATATTCATCAACTGATGATGAAATTATATTAGATTATAATGATTTAGAAGGGATTGAATCTATATCATCAAATTCATTTTCAAATATAGAAACACTAACAATATATATTCCAGCAAATGTTAAGATAATAAATTCAAATGCATTTGTTAATATAAATAATTTAAAAATATATGTATCAATGCCATACAATAATATAAATGAGATATTTAATTATGATGAAACTATAGTGTTCAATTGTACAAAAGAATTAAAGGATTATTATGAAGAATTAATAGAATTAGAGATTAATGTATTTGATGGTGTTGATGTAGATAAAGCTTATGTAATAAAGAAGTTTATAGAATATACTTGTGATGATGATTTATATGTAGGGGAAGTGTTATATAAATTATATGAAGGAGAAACACTTGACATAACAAAAATATATTATAAAAACTCTGATACAGGATATTACACATATTATTTAGAAAGCCTTTATTATGATAATAAATGTCAAAACAGCTATGAATCAAATATAATAGGTTATGATGATGTGAATGAATATTGGGCTAAATGGGCATATTTTAAATATAGAATAATTTATGATTATAATAGAGGATATTCATATAATAATAAAACAGTTGAAGAAATAGATTATAATTATTATACAGATATAGGGATCCCATTTGGACATAGATTATATTGTGATGATATACTTTATTGGTTAACAGATGATGGAAAAAGATATTTTCCTGGTAGAGAATATTATATGGCAAATTTTATTTCATCAGGTTTAGATAAAGAAGATAGAGAAATAACACTTACGGCAGTTTGGCAACAAACAAAATATAAAATAACATATCATTACAATGGATTTGCTGGAAGATATGATACATTTACTGGGTATTACCATTATTATGATGAGACTATATTGTATAAACCAATTGTAAACGGATATGTTTATCTTGGTTGGTATAATAGAGCAGATGTAGATGAGAATGAGTGTGATTATTCTTATGAGTATATTAATGGATTTAAAGAGCACTATTATGGGGCAATTGAATTATATTGTAAATGGTATAAAAATGGAAATTATACTACTACAAATGAATATAAGATAACAGATAGTGGAAGATATAAACAAAGTTATGATATAATAAATTTATATGAAGTACTAAAAATAGGTGTATCAGAATTAAAAGAATTTGGATACATAAAGATTCAAATAAAAATGGAAATAACCCTAAGAGAATTAGATAATGGTACACAACATGTATTTTTTTATAAGAGTGCTTATAGTGATGATAATGATTTAATTACATCTTATGATATAACAGACGCAAATAGTAAAGATTCTACTAAGAGCCAAACGATTACTATATATTTAAGTGATTTAAAGTGTGATATGTTATTTATAAGATTTGGAGCATCAGGATCATTTGATGATGATTGGAAAACATCATATAGAAAATATACAATAAAGGTGGTTGAATAATATATGAAGAAGAAAATATTAATATTATTACTTTTACTTTTAATACCACTTGTATGTTTATGCTCATGTGTAAAAAGGGAGATATACGAAAGTGGAGATTTTAGATATTCAATAATAAGAGAAAATGGAGAAGAGATGGCGGCTTTAACTAGACTTTCCGATTCTGGAAATGAAAAAGAAGTTATTGTAATTCCAGAATATCTAGATGGATATAAGGTATATGGCTTTTATGATAGAGACTATTCTACACAATGGGGACGAGTAACTGGTTCAAAGACAAGTAAATTTTATATACAGCATCAAATTAAATATAGAGGAGATTTATTTGGTCTTAGAAAGGTTTTCTTATTAGGTGATGGTTTAAATAATTCGCTTATTAATGGATATTATCTTACCAGCATTTATTTACCTTCAAATG
>JAILRQ010000014.1 GCA_024698125.1 Acholeplasmatales bacterium | reverse complement strand
TCAGAGGTATCTGATGTATCACTAGTATCTGAGCTTGAACCACATGATCCCACACCTATGGCTAAGCATAATCCTAATAATCCTAAAAATAAATTTCTTTTTTTCATAATTATTTCACCTCGTTTTATATTTAATTTTACTAAATTTCCGTTTCTTTCAATAAAATTATAACTTAAATAATAGTAATAAATAATGTTATTTGTTAATAAAAGTGTTGTCAAAACTTAATATTTAATATAAAATTAGGCTATGAGAGAACAAATTAACTATGTAAAGACAACTAAAGAAGCCTATTTATCTAATTTTGTTGATAAAAGAGATGGTGAAAAAATCTATGCTAAATGGAAAAGGGAAGAGGAGATAGGTATTGTAGTATTTGAAGGTATAGATGATACACCAATTGGAACAATTTATTTAACAGATTCATTTTATTTTTTATATTGCTTAGATGGAGAAATCTCTTTTTATTGTAAGGATAAGGATAATTTAATAAATCTAGAAAAGGGAGAGCTTATAGTTGTTAATCCGTATTGTCCTTTAATTTTTGAGCCTGGAAATAAATATTTTATAGTCGCCTTAATGAAGGTAACCAATAAATATTTCTTTAAGGAATACTTTTCAATTATAAATAATAACAAAAGGCTATTCCATTTTTTCCTTGATTCATTTAATGGAATGGATAATGCAGATTATCTTTATTTTAAAAATCTTCCAGAGGATTTAATTGATACAACCTTCATTGGGATAAATGAGGAATATAACAAGGAAATAATTGAAAAGAATATGATGATGAGAGCCTTGCTACAAATACTTTTGGTTCATTTATCAAGGTCTATGGTAGAAAATACTAATGATGAATTAGAGGATAAAATATTACAATATATTGTATATAACCCTAAAACATCATTAAAGGATACAGCAGCTCACTTTCAATATCATCCTAATTATATATCTAATTGCATGAAGAAGAAGCTCGGCCAAACATTTAAGCAAATCCTAATTCAATCAAGAATGGATAAGGCCACAAGCTATTTGAAGAATAGTAGCTATAGCATTGAAGAAATAGCCCAAATGGTTGGCTATGCTGATTCAATAACCTTTTATAAGGCATTTAAGAAATATTATGGTGTAACGCCAAAGGAAGTAAGAAGAAAATAAAAAAACGGCACAAGCCGTTTTCTTTTACTTAAAATTAATTATATTATAAATATCTTCAATAGATTGAAGCTCATGCCTAACCTTAGACTCTAATTTACCATCCTTAGTATAGATAATAACATCCTTTTCCTCAGGAAGAAGGCAGTGGTGTACTCCACCCTTACCATTCATAGAGTTTTGGTATGATCCTGTACCAATGCATCCAATGTAGTTAGTTTCTGCATCAGGAAGCTCAAAGTATCCCTTTTCTCTATCAAAGAATACATCATCACAGTCACATGTGATACCTGCAAGTCTTACAGGCTTTATAGGCTTGTCTAGGTTGCTGATTGGTGTAACCATAATAGGCTCTCCTAAAGCATACATTTCAGGTAGGGCAATAAGAAGTGAACCATTAACGATATGCCATGGATATTCTCCAGTGTTTTTAACACCAACAACCTTGTAGATATTTACAGTTGAGTCCTTTTGACTAAACTTTCCATTTTCACCAATGATATTAGGCATAGAAACATTATTCTTAATGCATAGCTCCTTTAGATATGATAATGTGCTTAGGGCAAAGCTATCATAATCAAAATCCTCAGAAATAGGAAGAGGCATACCTCCACCAATATCAAAGCTATCTACACTATCACATATACTTTTAGCATATAAATAGAAGTTGAAGGCCTTAAGTAGGTTTTCCTTAAACTTATCCTCTACATAATCAAATCCTCTTTGGTGATAGTGAATAGTAGTAAGAATAAGCTTAGTATTCTTGATATCATTTAGGATATAGTCAATTTCATCCTTTAAAAGACCAAATCTATCATCTGGTACCTCAGCCTCATATAATGAAGAAAGATGAACTCTAAATCCTACCTTGATAGGAAGATTCTTGCTCTTTAAATATTCATATTCATTTAAATCATCAATAATATCGATGATATCTAATCCCTTGTTATAGGCATTTACTATCTCATCGCAGTAATCCTTAAGCTTAAGTCCATTAGATACTATAAGCTTTGATCTATGATCAGGATTTTTCTCAAACATTTTTTGAGTTAAAAGTAAATCATAGTAAGATGATGTTTCAAGTCCATCACCTGCTAGGAAGGCTGTTTCAATCTCTTCCTTACCATAATTAGCCTTATTGGCATTAAGGTAGATAAACTTACCCTTATAACCAATAGAAGAAATGGCGTTATTAAATGAGCGCTTTAAGCTATTGATGTGCTCAGAAATAACATCCAAAAAAGTAATCTTAAGTGGTGTACCATACTCCTCTGCTAGTTTCTTTAAGCTAAAACCATTGTAATATAGCTCACCATTTTTAATTTCTCTTAATTTTTCCATTGTCTAATACGTTGTAATGCTCCTTCTTTAAAATTCGATTGCCCTTTGGCATATCAAATTTCGTGATTATTGCTGCTTATTATTGCCATGTTCATGATATTATATAGCATATAGTAGGTACTATAATCACAACAAGAAGTTGCTTAGCTAGTTTTACATAGTAGGCTTACATCGTCCTGCTTTTAATCCTTATATTTTGATATGTATTTTTTTAAAAATTTTAATAAATAAAAAAGTACACCCATCAGCTATAAAATAGCTAATAAAACTGCAAGCATTATTTAACAATAAATAGGTTTCAAAATCAACATAAAATTTTAAAAAAAATAATTTTGCACGCCCTATAAAAACAATAGGCCTTAAAATGTATTTCTAGGGTAAATTCACACATATCACTATATATTAATATAATTATTTTTTGAAAAAGAAAGAATAATGTGAATTGTGGATTTTTAATAATACATATGATTTATTTTGTATAAAACAATTAAAAAACTATGCTAAAATATATGTATGAGGTAATAGAAATGAGAAGTAGGAAATATATAATCACATCTATAGTTTTTAACAGTCTTATAATAGCATTAGAGCTCTTCGCCCTATCAGAGGTTTTCTTTAGATATCTTCCTGGTACAGAGGCTTTTAAATGGTACTATTCACTTACATATTACACAAACCTAAGTAACATTTTACTTTTAATCGCATCTACTATAATGCTTGTAGTAGATATAAGGGAGCTTCATGGTATAAAAAGCCATCCAGCACTTCATATTGTAAAGTTTATAGCAGTTGTTGTGACTGCTGTAACATTTACAACTATTTGGATTATGATACCATTTGCAGGGGATATTAAATATGGAATAGCCGTACGTGGTAACATGTGGCTACTCCTTCATACCCTATGCCCTATCCTAGGCTTTGTATCATATATCTTCCTTGATACAACAAAGAAGATATTTAAGGTGGATGTAATATTTCCATTATTATTTACACTATTTTATACAATAATGGTAGAGCTATTATTTATAAATGATCTTAGAGTTCCTTATGCCGCAGACATGGAGGACTTTACCTTAAAGGGATGGCTAATATTAGTTTTATGTATCTTTGAATCACTATTAACAGTAGGTATAGCATTTGGAGTAAGATATTTAAAGCTTAAATATTACCAGATAAGAAAAGAAGAAAATGAGTAAAAGAAAAGGGGTTGCCAAGCAACCCCAATATTTATTTATAACCATATGCATTGGGCATAAGCTATCCATCCATCATATGATGGTCCGTTGTATAGCCATAATTAATAAAATCATAGGTTCAAATAAATATAATTTGAGAACTGATGTCTATCATCATATATTTCTATATGTCGGTTGATAAGGCGTCTCCTTTTTAATTATTTATAATCCAGGTTAATTAATTACCCTCCCTAAGAATTATACCCTTATTATACTAGAAACTTTAAAAAAGTAAAATACCAAAATATTTTTATAGGGTTAGTTATGACTAATCATATTAATTGCCTTTAATAAAAAAATAAGATAAAATGGTCTTATAGAAAGGAAATTGATACAAATGAAGGTAGTATACGCATCAAGAACAGGAAATATTCAAACTGTAATGAATAAGCTTAATTTAGCTAACACTTTAAAGATTGAAACAGGACTAGAGGAGGTATGTGAGGATTTCATTCTTTTCACATATAATGATGGAGCAGGAGTAGTGCCTCCAACAGTAGATGAGTTTTTAAAGCATAATAGTAAATATCTTAAGGGAGTTGTAGGATCTGGAAACCGTGAAAGACATCCAGATACTTGGAATTTCTGTCTAGATATTATTTCTAAGGAGTATAATGTACCAGTTCTATATAAGATTAACACAACAGGTACTGATGAGGATTTAGCTAGGCTTAAGGAGATTTTTAAGTAATATAAATGGACGCTAGGGCGTCCTTTTATTGTTTTTGGGGTATAATTATAATATAATAATTATGTTTGGTGAAAAATATGATAAAGATAGATTTAATAACAGGATTTTTAGGTAGTGGAAAAACAACCTTCATTTTAAAATATGCAAAGTATTTAATGGATAAGGGTGAGAAGGTTTGTATAGTAGAAAATGATTATGGTGCTATAAACATAGATATGATGCTAGTCTCATCTCTTGGATGTGGTACTGAAATGGTTGCTGGTGGATGTGACTATGATTGTCATTTACGTAGATTTAAAACAAAGCTTATATCTATGGCAATGATGGGATATACAAGAGTTATTGTAGAGCCATCTGGAGTATATGATACAGATGAGTTCTTTGATACCCTTTATGAGGAGCCACTTATTAATTATTATGAGATAGGAAATATCTTTTTCCTATATGATATAAATACTAAAAATCTATCAGAGGAATCAGAATATATACTTGTAAGTGAAGCATCTGCGGCTTCAAAGCTTATTGTAACAAAAAGAGATAATTTGGATTTAACATTAAATCTAGATTATATAAATA
Source organism: Acholeplasmatales bacterium (assembly GCA_024698125.1). Classification (GTDB taxonomy): domain Bacteria; phylum Bacillota_I; class Bacilli_A; order Acholeplasmatales; family Anaeroplasmataceae; genus UBA3206. Next base: position 74,001 of record JAILRQ010000014.1, on the reverse strand, counting down.
GTCTTATGAAGAAATATATGTGTGATAGAGTATTTACTAATAGAGATATCATCTATAATGATGAGCTAAATCTAGATTCTATTATTAATTCAGGATATGCTTCATATGATCATATAAAGATGCCTGTTATAAATGATAATAATTATGATTCAGTATATCTTATGGATAAAAAGCTTACAAAGGACTTTGTCCTAAAGCTTAAGGATAAGCTTTTTACGACAGATATATATGGAGATATAATAAGAATTAAGGGATTCGTTTATGAGGATTCTAAATGGTATAAGATAAATATTACAAAATATAATACTGAAATAGAAGAAATAGATAATGGTCAGGATGTTATCATTGTTATAGGTGAGCATCTTTTAAAGAATAAAATAAATTCATTAATAGGAGAATAATCATGGAAAATACACTTATTATTTTTGACTGCTTCGGAGTACTTTGTACAGAGATATCTCCAAGATGGTTTCGTCTTAGATATGATGAAGAGGAGACAGTAAGGCTTAAGGCTGAATATTATAATTCAGCTGATATGGGATATTATAATGTCTATGAGCTTTTAGAAAGGCTTGAAAAGGGACTTGGTATTCCAAAGGAAACGATTGTTCAGGAGTGGAAGGATTTACTTACACTTAATACTGAGCTTATAGATTTTATTAACACAAAGCTTAAGGGTAAGTATCACATTGCCCTTTTAACTAACGTTATAAAGGATTATGTAGAGCTTTTATATGGGGATAAGGATTTCTTTAAGAAGATATTTGATAAGACCTTTAATTCATGGGAATATCATCTTCGTAAGCCAATGCATGAGTTCTATGAAATATGTGTTAATGCCTATAAGGATATGGGAATAGAAAAGATATATTTTATAGATGATTCAGATAAGAATCTAGTTGGAATAGATGACCTTGGAATTACACCTATAAAATATATGGATAATGCTAGCCTATTTAATAAATTTAAGGAGCTTGGTATAATTAAGGACTAAATCTGGGAAATCCAGATTTTTTCTTTAACCACAAAATAAATATACACATTTTGTAGATGTGTTTGACATAGTGATAGTGCCGTGATATAATTAAGGGGTATAAAGAAGAGAAAGAAAAACAAAACAATTTAATAATTCTGTATATTTTAATGATGTAGGCTATAAGCTTTTGATGTGTCAATAGGTCTTAGTGGAGAGGAATAGTTAAGACCTGATACAAAGAAGGTATGTTGACTTAAGAATGTGGGAATTATTTTTTCAATGTACGATATCAAGGAGAGGAAATACAGAAGAATTAGATTGCGTTATAAATAAATCACCCTTTTGGTGAGACCAACCCGGGGAAGAGTTTATTATAGTATCTTGAGGGAGGTACTACTAGTTTATTCTTTGATGGGGGATTTAGTTTAATCAATAGATTCGAGAAGAAAATTATTATTAAAGCAAAAATAGTGGATTGAGGGAATCCACTTTTTTGTTTTATAAAAGTATAATAAAGTAAAGCCGCCTTGACACTAATATCTTAGTTTGGTATAATTCAAGTAGTTTTTCATTGAAGGAGAATTATTTTATGAATAAGATAGCTATTATCACTGATTCAAATAGTGGTATTACACAAAGCGAAGGAAAAGAATTAGGTGTTGTAGTTGTACCAATGCCTTTTACTATAAATGGTGAGGAGTATTTAGAGGATATTACTCTTACTCAAGAGAAGTTCTATGAATTCCTTAAGGATGATAGTGCAACTGTGTCTACATCACAGCCATCTATTGCCTATGTTGAGGATTTATGGACTACTGCCTTAGAGGAAAATGATTCCGTTATCTATATTCCAATGTCATCAGGACTTTCAAACTCTTGTGAGACAGCCCTAAGAGCTTCACAAAAGCCAGAGTTTGCTGGTAAGGTATTTGTTGTTGATAATAAGAGAATCTCTGTTACACAAAGACAATCAGTGCTTGATGCAATGCGTTTAAGAGATTTAGGATATAGTGGTAAGGAAATCCATGATATCTTAATTGAGACTATGTCTAATTCAGATATCTATATTACAGTTGCAACCCTTAAGTATTTAAAGAAGGGTGGAAGAATTACACCTGCAGCTGCAGCATTAGGAACAATGCTTAAGCTTAAGCCTATTCTTCAAATTGAGGGAGAAAAGCTTGATAAGTTTAAGATGCGTAATAGAACAATGGAAAATGCAATGCAAATCATGATGGATGCATGTGAGGATAACATTAATGGATATCTTAAGGATTTAGATGGAAGATGCGATAATGTTTATATTGCAGTTGCATATTCAGGAACTGATAAGGAGCTTCCTATGAAGTTTGCTGATATGATTAGGGAAAGATTTGATGTATCAGATGTAGTTGTAAATCCATTATCACTTTCAGTATCATGCCATATTGGTGATGGAGCTTTAGCTATGGCTGTTACTAAGGAATTACCTGAAAAATATTTAAAGAAATAAAATCCTTTGAAAAAAGGATTTTTTTTAAAATAATAATTGACTTCCGATATACATATTTATATAATTGGATTCAGTTGCAGTATTTGAAGAAGCAAATTGTTCAAACTGTTCTGACCTTGTTGTATTCGATGTTGAGTATACTGGTAAAATATATAGGTACAGTTCAACTAAGGCACCTAATTATTTAATGGGACGTGATATTGTACATAGATATGCAATATCAAATGATTCTGTTGTAAGTACAACTAGAAAGAGTGATGCATATGACCTTGATGTCTAAAGGGTTAATACTAAAAAATGTTAATAAAGTATATAATGTTGGGGAACCAAGAGAATATGTGGCATTAAAAAATGTTAATTTAGAATTAAGCAATTCTGGATTAACTTTAATAGTTGGTGAAAGTGGTTCGGGAAAATCAACAATGCTTAATATAATTGCTGGCCTTGATAATATCACTAGTGGAGAAATAATAAATCCATATGGTGAAGGGTACGCTTCATTTGTTTTTCAGGATTCAGAGCTTGTAAATGATTTTACAGTTATTGATAATTTGAAAAGTATTATAAGAATAGCTTTAGTAGAGGATAAGGCATTATATTATTTAGAAAAATTTGGCCTTTTAAAATATAAAAATCATAAAGCTAATGAATTATCAGGAGGACAGAGACAGCGTCTTTCAATTATAAGGGCATTATTATTGAATAAGCCTATGCTATTATGTGATGAGCCTACTGGTGCTCTTGATAAAAGAAATTCTAAAGAAATAGCTGATATTTTAAAGGAAGAATCTAAAGAAAGATTAGTCATTGTAGTATCCCATGATAAAGATCTTTTTTATGATTTAGCAGATAGAGTCATATCTATAGCTGATGGAGAAATTGTTGATGATACCATAAAAAATGAGAACAATATTGAAACAAATTACTCTATTCAGAAAGCTAATTTAAGACTCAGAGAGGCTTCAAAATATTCTACTTTAAATATCAAAAATTCTCCAATACGATACGCATTGACAATGATTTCGTTAATGATTTCATTATTAATTATTTTAACAGGATTTAATGTTTTCTTTACTGATGAGGCTAAATCTAGGTGTAGAATATATGATGAATACAGTATTTGTTATACTTATGCACTAGATTTAGTTGATTATGAAGCAGGAAATAAAATAGGATTATCATTTGAAGAATATAGCAGGGTTAAAAATAAGTATGATGAAGCATTGATGTTTGCTGATCATAATATTGATGATGCTATTGGATGTAATAATACAAGGCTAGTTATTACAGATGAATGCGAGTATCCTATTGAAAATGGTACTAACAATTTATCTAAAGATGATATAATAATATCAGATGTTATGGCATATGATATTATGGTGAAGCATAATATTGCTTATAATGATGTAATAGGTTTTATCAATAATAGCTTTTTTGGATATAAAATTATAGGTGTTTATGATACTGGCTTTGATGCAATAAATCCTCCATATTCATACAATCCTGGAGGGTATTATGATGAATATCATAGAACTGCCTTTTTAAATACTGATACATTTAAAGATTATATTGAATTGATAACAGATGGTCTTGAATTAGAATTATCAAATGATGTGATAATAAAATTAAAAATTGATAATTCATTAAAAGATAATGAAGCTATAGTTGGGTCTAATCTATCAATAGGATTAGGAAATAATACAATTAAGTATCTTAATTCGTATTTTTATCAAAAATCAAGAGAGAATGAACAACTTTCAAATAAAGATTTTTCAAGCCTAAATATAAATGTATTACAAACTTCAGAGGATAGTGGACTTTTCATTTCAAAAGAGTTATATAATGAGCTCTTTGAAAGTCTCGCTTATTATAAAGAATGTGATGGTAGTATTGGCGTTGGATTTACAAGCTATAATACTAAGAGGATAAGCTATCTATTGGATATGGGATTGGAGTTTGATTCATATATTGATGAAGATATATATTATGTTAAAAGTTTTTTAACAAAAGCTGGTATTATTGAGATAACCATCGGTTTATTATTGCTAGTAGTAACGGTTGTTTTAATTAATAATTATATCTTTAATAATTTAGTTAAGAATAAAAAGATTATTGGAATTCTTTCATCAATTTGGGTTAAAAAGAAACAACTTTGGAAAATATTTTTCTTAGATGTAGCCTTGTTATCGTTTATAGCATTTATTTCATCATCCGTACTACTTGCAGGAATAATTAATGTTCAAAATGATTTTGTTGCAAACTATTATGAAACATCAATAGATTATTTATACTATAGTTTTATTCCTGTAGCTATTGTACTATTATTTGTTATATTTACTATTTTTATTTCAATGTTTTTGGCATATAGGAGCATAAGCAAAAAGACAATCATAGATTTGGTGTATGAGAGATAGGATTAAAATGGTTATTTTTAATCCTTTTTTCTTTGCAAAGTATTAAAAAATGTCTCAATATGTAGTATAATTATATTAAAGAAAAATAGATTGAGGTGTTTTTTATGGAATTCAATATTTATAATTTTATTAAAAATGATGATCTTGTTAATAAGTGTAAGGAGCTAAACTGGGAGTTTAACGACTATGAGAAGGCTAAGATTGTTATGGGAAGTAAGAATACTCTTGCTCAAAAGAAGGATGCCTATAACTATCTTTTAGAAAATACAGATAATGATCGTTTAAAGGTTGAGCTTCAAAAAATTATTCAATATCAGGATGATGCTCAAAATGATATTAAGCAAGGAAAGAGAAATACAATCTTTATGCTATATCTAAGAGGTGAAAGCCCAATGGTATATGATAAGTTTGATGATGCCTATGACTATGCAAAGAATAAGCTTGCAGGTTCAAGATTCAAAACATTTAAGATTGCAAAGACTCGTAAGAATGTATCTGTTGGTGAGAAGCTTATGGATGCAGATTATATTATCTATAACTCACTTGGAGAGGCTATAGATTTCCATTATTATGCAAATGATGACTATATCAAGTCATATGAGATTAATGTTAAGACATTTGATGGATTTGATATCTGGGTTCCATTCTGGAATGGATATGTTAAGTATCCAACAGTTTATGAGGATATGCAGGTATTAAAGAGACGTACAATTGACCCAGAGATTTCTGATGATACTCAATATATTGCATGTAATAATGTCGCATTTAACGGAAACAATGAGGCAGGAGTATCAAATACTGATGAAATGCCTTATGATATTTTTGCAGGACAGCTATGCTACAAGTATGTAACAGTATCAAAGAGAAAGCATGCAGTAGAGGTTGAGACTATTCCATTTGAGGGTCTTAAGAAGGTTAAGAAGGATGAAATTACTCTTAACACTAAGGATACAATTAAGAGAATTAAGGAAGTTGTAAAGAAGGTAACAGCTGAGAAGTAAAGAAGGATTGGTTTTTATGCTAGAGGATGTTAAAAGGTATATAGAGGATAAATACAAGCTTAAGTGTAATTTATCTATAGACTTAAAAATAGAATCAGATAATGTATTAGATACTATTGTTATTCAAACTCTAGAGGATAGCTATATCATCAAGTATGATGAGCTTGAAATCAATTCTAGTAAGAAGAGTATCTACAAGGATATTTCCTTCCTATTAGACCACCTTTCATACATTTACTTTCTTACATTTGAAGGAAAAGAGGTATGTCATATAACATATGACGCACTTCATGAGGATACAATCCTTGATTGTGCTGAAAGCTTTTTATGGGATCATAGAGATGATAATCTCCCAGAGATTGATAGAATCTTTGTTATCTCATTTAGAAACATTTATTCCTTTGAGGCTAAGGTATCAGGATCATTTGTTGATACCTACTGGCAAATATATGATGAGCCACATTATAATGTAATGAATGCGGCTTTAACAAAGTTTAAATATCGTGATAAGAATTACGCAGAAAGGTACAAATCACTTTGTACCTTATGCATTAATAATAGCTATAATATGCTAGAGCTTAGAAAATATTTCTTGCAGGATGGATATGCATACCTTCTAGATTGGAAGGATGAGGATAGACATGATGTTTATGAGATTATTGATATTGATATCGATAACATCAAAACAACAGCAGGAGATAGCTTCTGTATTATGAGTGCAGATTATAACTCCATTCTTGATTATGAGGATGGTAATATCTATCTTAGAGGTAGGGTTGCAGAGGTATATCCTACTGAAAGTAAAATACTTCAGGTAGATGATGAGCCATGCCAATACATCCATTCAATTAAAACCTCTAGGGTTTTATATAATGGTAAGCTTTATGAGGCATATGGTAAGAGTAGAAGTGATGAGCTAAATAAGCTTAATAAGCTTTTAGATAATAAGATTATTTGCTGCTTTTTCTGCAAATATGGAAACTATTTAGATGATGAAGAAAAGATTTATTGTCTAAATGGATTTAATCCTAAATCATTTGCAGATGTAATATTTGACATAGAGGAGTCTAAGATGATTCCTTATGATATGTTTAATTTATGTGAGGATTTTAATTTCCAGTCAAAGCAGTTCTATACTCATACCAAGGCCAAAGGAGACGAGGATAATGAGTAATCCATTTGAGTTAATTGAGCAGCTAGACTATAAGGGTCTAGAGGCATATTTAAAGGTTGAAAACATCAATGTAGTAAACAAGCACAATCAAAGCCTTTTAGATGCGGCTATAGCCTGTGAGTTTGATGATGCTTTCGACCTTTTAATTAAAAACTACATAAATCTTAATACTCAGGATGATAGTGGTAATACACCTTTAATATACACAATCCTTTATAACAAGATTGGATACTTTAAAAGGCTTGTAAGAGAGGGTGCTAACCTAAATCTTACAAACAACAAGGGTGAGAGTGCTATTATGGTAGCCTTAAATCAACGTAAGATGGATATGGCACATATCCTTTTAGATTCTAATGTTGATTTAAAGGTAGTAGATAAAAATGATGAGAATATTTGCTTCTCTATTGTTCGTTCTCATAACCTTAATCTATTAAAGGAAATCACATCAAAGAATAAGGAACTATTAAACTCACTAAACTATACAAGAAGAAACCTACTTCATGAGGCTTGTATGGTAAAGGATCAGGATATAGCCCTATATCTTTTAAGAAATGGAGTCCTTGCGAATTCTGCAGATAACTTTGGAGAAACTCCAATATTTTTTGCAGCCCGTGAGAAGGACTATGATATGATTAAGCTACTTATCTCATATGGAGCCCTACTAGATAAAAGAAATGGATTTTATGAAACCATTCTTGATATCACTAAGGGTGAGATTCATGACTACATTGAATATCAGATGAATAGTGTAAAATATAACAAGTATTTAAAAAGGTATCCACTTCATGTTGCGGTAATTCATAATGATTTTTTAAGAGTTAAGCAGCAAGCAAATAGATACAATATAGATAAAAAGGACGATTTTAATTATCGTCCTATAGATTACGCAAGATTATTAAATTATACTGATTCCTATAATCTTTTAAAGCAATATGATAAGCTTAAGCATTAAGTGCTATTATTAAGGATATACAGTTACTTATTGCGTGAACTCCAATTGAAAGCCATATATTTCTATGGCTTTTTTCATATATTGTAGCAAACAATAGTCCAGATACAAAATATGGAAGAGTAATAGATACCATAAATCTAAATGATCCAGTTGATGATACAACGTGGATTAACGCAAATATAAATGATGAAACAATAGTAGCTACATACTTATTTATAAGCAGGTCAAACATAGCCTGTCTAAATATAAGCTCCTCAACAATAGGTCCAATTATTACAGCTGCTGTAAACATACATATAGCGGCTACTCTACCAGCGTTTAAAGTACTTTCAATTGATTCCTGGTTGGCAGATGTTGAATCATGATATATTACGTTTGCAAGCATTGATGCCATAATACTTCCAACATAGAATACTCCAAGTGAGATTAATAAGAACTTACCATATCTCTTATCTGATACTGTATGGAAGAAGTCATACTGTAGCTCAAATGAATATCCAATAAGAAGTGGAATAATAAGGAATATATATAATATTACATCAAATATAGATGATAGCATATATACCTTAGCTTCTGGAATATCATCAAATGGCAGATCATATATTCTTTCTGCTGTATTTTTAAATAATGGAGTTATAACATATTCCGCTACAACAAACATCATTATAAAATAAAAAGCGATAAATATAATGGCCTTTATCGCCTGAGGCCTTGTAAAAAATTTCTTTACTTTTTCCAATAACATTTCTAATCACCCAACTAATTATACCATACTTTATTTATTTTAAATAAATATTGTGTTAAAATTAGGTTGGTGATTTATATATGGAAATTATTATTGCATCTAACAATAAGAATAAAATAAGAGAGTTTAAGAAGATATTTGAGGGTTCAAATATCGAGCTTAAATCCCTAGAGGAAAAGGGAATTAATATTGATGTTGAGGAAACAGGTACAACATTTGAGGAAAACGCACTTATAAAGGCTAAGGCTATCGCAGAGCTTACAGGAGAGCTTGCTATAGCAGATGATAGTGGTCTTATGTGCGATGGCCTTAATGGAGAGCCTGGTGTATATTCTGCAAGATATGCAGGACCACAGCATAACGATAGTGATAATAATGCACTACTTGTAAAAAATATTAAGAATGTTAAAAATAGAAATGCAAGATATGTTTGTGCTATTTGCTTATGCAAGCCAAATGGCAAGCATATTATAACTAAGGCCTCATGCGAGGGAGAGATTATAGATACTCCACGTGGTAATAATGGCTTTGGATATGATCCGTATTTTTATATAGAAAAGTTTAAAAGAACTATGGCAGAAATAACTCTAGAGGAGAAGAATACAATTTCTCATAGAGCTAAGGCCTTAGAGGAGCTAAAGAAGATTTATGAGGAATTTATTAATAATAAGTGATACTCATAGGGATAAGGATTTAATGGTAGAGCTTATAAAAAAATATAAGGGCTATAAGGTAATTCACTGTGGGGATTACTGTATAGATAGAGCTTTGCTTAAAAAATATGATATCACCTTTGTAGATGGTAACTGTGATGCCTATGATGATAATTTAGAGCATTTAATAGAGGTTGATAATAAAAAGCTATTTATAACACATGGACATACCTATAGAGTAAAGATGGGATATATGAATCTTTATTATAGAGCTATAGAGCTTTCATGTGATTATGTATTTTTTGGACATACCCACGAGGCATGTATATTTAGTGATAATGGAATTATCTTCGTAAATCCAGGCTCACTTAAATATGGTAGAACATATGCAGTTGTTGAAGATGGAAAGGCTATGATTAAGGAGATTTAAGGTATGACACTTGATGAGGTGCTTAGTCTTGAAAACGATAAGAAATCAATAAGAAAAATTGATATGTTTTTAAGAGACAAGGATGAAACTTCATATGAGTACGCAAGGGCTATAGCCTATAAGGCTTTAATCCTTCACACCCAAGATAAGGATAAGGATGCGCTTCGTATCCTTTTAAGCCTTACACCTTATTTTGCAAGCTACGATAATGATTCTGTAGTAGCGCTTTGTGATACCCTAATTGAGATATTTTTATCTCTTGATAACAACGACCAGGCCTTAAAGTATATTGATATCAAAAATGATCATTTAAAGACTATTGATAAGGATCAATACATCTATGATATGATTAGATATTATACTAATGTTGGTAATAGGGTTGAGCTTAAAAGAACAATAACACAATATCTTTTTGAGGATATTGATGATGATAAAAGAATTAAGGCCCTAGAGGAGCTATCTACTCTACAGTTTTATGATAAGGAATATGATAACTTCTATGACTCATACAAAAAGCTTAAGGCATATTATGAAAAGAGCTTCCAATTTGAAAAGCTTTTTAAGCTTTATGTAAGAGAAGCTTCTATGCTATATGAGCAAAGAAAGCTTAATGAGGCTCAGGCCTTTATTTTAAGCTATATTAATGATAAGCAAATAGATATTACATCAAAGGTAGCCTCAGCGACCATTTTATTAAATATTCATTTAAAGAACTCAGAGAATAGACGTGCAATGATTTTAGAGTCAGAGTATCATGATATCTATCTTGATGCTGAAAAGAGTGTAGCCTTAGAGTTTGCAGAAACTGCTCTTTTAGTATCAAAGGCTATTCAAAATAGATTTGGTGTTGAGGAATATGAGGAGAGTATCGCCTCCCTTGAGGAAGAGATAAAGGCTTTAAAGAAGGATAAAAAGAAGGAAAAGAAGAAATCTATCAATATTAATATTATTGAGGATGAAATTATTCCAGAGCCTTTAGAGGAGGAGACAATAAACATTTCCTTAAGAGGACCTAGTGAGGCTAAATCTCATTTCACTGAGGTTAAGTCAGAGGTTAAGGAAACACCTATTGCTATAACTGAAAGATTTAAGGCTCTTGAGGGAGTATTAAGCGCCTTAAATCCTAATAAGGGATTAAGATTTAGAGATATTTTAAGAAATTATGGAATGGAGATTGAACGTCTTTATTCTAAATGTGAAATAGTAATAGCCTTAAATCATAATGGAGATGGCTTCCATTATAAGGTATCAAGGGTATATGAGAAGACATTTACTGATGATATGATTAAGGACTCTCCATTTGAGGAGCTTCTTAATAATTCAACAAAGCTTTTACTAATAAATGTAAAGGAATCCCTATGGGATAAGAATATAATCACATCACGACCATTTGAGGATAGCTTTAAAGCAGTAATAGGCTTTACCCTATTCCGTAATGATAAGCCAATAGGAGCAATCTGCTATAACTTTTATACATCAGAGTTTAAGGACATTTATATTTATGAATCCCTTAAAACCCTAACTCAAGTTTTAAACATCTTTATAAATGAGCTATATGATACCTTTGATACCTCAAAGGAAATGAGAATGTATGATTTCATTACATCTCATTCAAAGCAGGGATTAAAGGTAGAGGAGGATAAGGAGATTACCCTAAATGATGGGGCAGCCTTACTTCTAGGTCTTAATCAAAGAAAGCTTGAGGATAGTGAGTATATAGCTCTTATTGATGCAAAGGATGTTGTAGGATATAAGGAAGCATATAGAAAAATATATGAAAGACTTACTAATGAAGCAACCATTTATTACCACATAAATGGAAGATACATTAAAGAGGATATAATGGCAAATGACTCATCAGTCCTTGAAATATATAGCATTCTTAGCGATGAAACTAAAATAGAGACTAAGGAGCGTGCCTTAGAGAATAAGGCCTATAATAATCAAATCTCTCATCTTAAGAATAAGAGTATGCTATATATTGATCTTGATGAGGCAATTATTTCTAAGAAGTTTGCGGTAGCCTTAATTAAAAATGATAATTATGATACCTACTTTGATATTTATGGCTATAAGTTTGCGGATGATCTAACCCTACTTATAGGAAAAATATTAAAGAAGGAAATTAATAAAAACATGGATGTATATCATTTAGAAAATGATAAGTTTATGCTAGTATTCTTTGATATAAATGATATGAGAGCTATTAAGAAGAGGGTTTCTGATATCTTAGATGAGATAAGAGCGAAATCCTTTGAAATAAACCCAAGGCTTAAGCTTAAGATGAAGGCGGGTATTTATCGTTATACTAAGGCTATGGGCCAGGTGGATTGCCGTAAGGTAATATCTTATGCCTCAGAGGCGTTAATAGACGCAAGAGAGGGAGAAGAGGATATAGCCTTCTATGATAAGGACAGAGCTCTTCAAAGATTTAGAGATTCTCAAATAATACTTTATTGTACAGAGGCAATTGATACAAGAGAATTAAAGATTTGCTATAAGCAAATGGTTAATGCTGATGAGGGTACAATTGAGTATTATATTCCACGTCCAAACCTACGTCAGTTTGATTGCGACGAGGAATACTTTAATAAGGTTGTTTGTATAAGAGATATAAAGAAGACATATGATAAATATATAATCTCTGAAACCCTATTTGAGCTTAAGACCTTCTATGATAGATGTAAGGTATATTTCCCTGTTTTAATACCTATCCATAAGAGTGTTATTATGGATAAGAGATTTAAAATATTCTTAGAGCAAAAGCTTAAATATTTAAAGGTTCCAGGACAGGTTGTGTCATTTAATATTGTTGATGATATTGAAGGCTCAATAGTAGACCTTGCAGTATACTACAATACACTTGGTATTAATCTTTTATCAGAATCCTTTGATCTTGTAATAAAGAATAAGCTTAATGCCTATATATGTAATCAATCTCTTTATAGCCTAGAGCTTACTAAGGCCTTAAAGACATCACTTGATGAAATGAATATTAAGATGTACGCCTCATCCTTAAAATCAAAGGGAGAGATTGGCCTACTTCATACAATAGGTATTGATATTGTAGGTGGGGACATACTAAAGAGTAGTGATACCATTGATACATTAATCAAGGATTATACAGCAAATAATAATTAGTAAATAGGCTGCACATTTGTGCAGCTTTTTTATTAAATTATTATAATAATTTATGTAATAAAATCCTTTATATAATCCCTCATAAATGATATAATAGGGTATGATTTGGAGATGGTATTATGTCAAAATCTATAAGAGAGTCAAGAATTGACGCAATTAAGGTAATTTATAGCTGCCATATGAATAACACAGAGGCTGCACAAATAGCCGCAGCTGTTATCACTGATGGTGATGATTTAGCTATAAAGTATGCCTTAGGTACAATGGCTGATATTAAGGCAATTGATGAAATTATTGCCAATGCCTTAGTTGGATATACACTTAATAGATTAAATGTTGTTGATAGATCAATTGTAGAGCTTGCAACATATGAAATGAAGAATGATGTTGTAGCACCTGCTATAGCTATCAATGAGGCATTAGAGATTACTAAAATGTATACTGATGCTGGAGATAAGAAGGAAGTTAAATTTAATAATAAGCTTTTAGATAATATTAGAAAACAATTAGGTAAGTAGGGATAGTATGGAAGATAATGCACAGTATTTAACTGTTTCGGCTTTAACTAAATATATAAAGTACAAGTTTGACTGTGACAGACATCTTGAATCTGTACTATTACAGGGTGAAATATCAAACTTTAAGCATAATCAAAAGGGACACTTTTATTTTAGCCTTAAGGATGAGGGTGCAACTATTTCATGTGCCATGTTCGCGTCCTATGCCTCAAAGGTTCACTTTGAGCCTGAGGATGGAATGAAGGTTTTCGTTAAGGGTAGGGTTACAGTATATGAGCCATCTGGTTCATATTCTATAAACATTACTGAAATGAAAAGTGATGGTATAGGAGACCTATACATTCAGTTTGAAAAGCTAAAGAAGGAAATGCAGAAGGAGGGATATTTTGATTTGGCTCATAAAAGGCCAATTAAAAGAATACCTTCAATAATAGGTGTTATAACATCACCTACAGGAGCTGCAATTCGTGATATTATAAATACTATTTCACGTAGATATCCATTTACAAGGGTTATCCTATATCCAGCCATAGTTCAAGGGCCAGATGCTAAGGATAACATTGTTAAGCAAATAGAGCGTGCTAATTCCGATAATTTATGTGATACATTAATTGTTGGACGTGGAGGAGGATCTATTGAAGACCTTTGGGCATTTAATGAGAAGATAGTAGCACTGGCAATCTATAATTCTAAAATCCCTGTTATTACAGGAATTGGTCATGAAATAGATTTTACTATTTCAGACTTTGTATCAGACCTTAGAGCTCCAACACCAACTGCGGCTGCTGAGCTTGCAACCCCTGATACAGTTGAGCTTAGAAATGAAATCCTTACATCAGTTCATATGATGTATAAGGATTTAATGAATAAGATTGAAAACTATAAAACAATTCTCCTTCATTTAGATGAGAGGCTTGATAATGCCTCACCATCTAATAAGATTAAGGAGAATAAGAAGGATTTAAGAGCTTTAATTAATAGACTTAATGTTTCTATTAATAACATAATGTATCATAAGAGCCTAGAGCTTGAGAGCATGTCTAAAAGATTTGTGGCAAATAACCCACTAACTCTTATTAAGCAAAAGGAAGCGGATTTAAAGAACACATTAAAGCTTTTAAATAAAAACATTGGAATAATTCTTGATAGAAAGAATCAGGAGTTTAATATTTATACATCAAAGCTTAATGCCTTAAATCCATTGAATCTAATGGATAAGGGATACTCTATTCCATCTATTGATGGACATGCAATAAAGAGTGTAAAAGATGTTAAGCGTGATTCTGTGTTAAATGTTCGAATGAAGGACGGAAATATTACTACAAAGGTAATGGAGGTTTATCAAAATGGAGAAGGAAAATAAGAGCTTCGAGGAGCTTTTAACAGAGCTTGAGAATACTGTAAAGAACCTAGAGAATAAGGAAATATCACTTGATGAGGCTGTAAAGGACTATACTAAGGGTCTAGAGCTTTCAAAGAAGTGCTATGATATTTTAGGATCTAATGAAAAGCTTGTTGTTAAAAAGATGACAGAAAGTGGTTTAGAGGACTTTGTCAAGGAAGATAACTAAGCACATTAATTTAGAGGAAATTACGGGTCCAGAGTTCCTTCAAACTCTATCAAAGAAGGAGCTTAAGGTTTTATGTGAGGACATTAGAAAATTCATTCTAGAAAATGTCTCAGAAACTGGTGGACACCTTTCCTCTAACCTTGGAGTAGTAGAGCTAGAGGTAGCTCTACACTATGTTTTCTCTTCGCCTAACGATAAGCTAATTTTTGATGTAGGACATCAAACATACACACATAAGATTTTAACAGGAAGAGCTAAGGACTTTAAAAAGCTTAGAAAGTTTGGAGGGCTTAGTGGATATCCTGACTATAAGGAAAGTTTATATGACGCCTGGGAATCTGGGCACAGCTCTACCTCTATTAGTGCATTAGAGGGATTTTTGCGTGCAAAGGATCATGGAAATGAGTCTATTGGAGACTGTGTTGCGGTAATAGGAGATTCAGCTATAGCCTCAGGTGTAGCCTTTGAGGCGCTTAATAATTTAAGCTCTAAAAATGGTAAAGCTAAGCCTATTATTGTCCTAAATGATAATAAGATGGGTATATCAAAGACTGTTGGTTCATTCCACCGCTCTCTTGATAAATTAAGAAGTAACGCATTTACAAGAGGATTAAAGAGATTTGTAAAAATGATTACAATAGTCCCAGTTAGAAACTTCTTCCATAAGATTAATAATGGATTTAAATCCTTTATTCAATCTGATAATATTTTCTCAGCCTTAGGATATGATTATTTTGGACCATATGATGGTAATAATTTATTTGAGCTTATAAGAGATTTTAAGAGAGCTAAGAAGATGAAAAGACCTCTTGTAATCCATATCATTACAGAAAAGGGTAAGGGATATTTACCTGCCTATAATGATAATTCAGGTAAATATCATAATGTAGCTCCATTTGATATTAAGACAGGTCTTCCAAAGAAGAGCCTTCTTGAAGGAGAATATACATATACTGATATTGTCCTAAAAACATTATATAAGCTAAGAGGAGAAATGCCATTTACTATAATTGACCCTGCAATGATTTTAGGAGATAGCATTAAGGAATATAATAAGACATATCCTGATTTTATTCTTGATGTTGGTATTTCAGAGGAGCATGGTGCAGTACTAGCCTCTGCTCTATCAAGAGCAGGAGAGAAGGCAGTAGTACTTTATTATTCTACATTCCTTCAGCGTGCCTATGATTTTGTACTTAATGATATCGCAAGACAAAATGCCAATGTTGTGATTGGTCTTGATAGATGTGGTGTTATTGGACCAGATGGTTCAACACATCAGGGTATTTATGATATTGCCATGCTTCAAAGCATGCCAAATATGGAAATACTAATGCCATCTAATGGTCGTGAGACAAGAGAGATGCTTAAGTATGCTATGAACCATAATGGCCCTATAGCTATTCGTTACGCTAAGCGTAGTGATATTTGTAATCTTGATGCAGAAATCCAAGATATCTCTAAAACATGGGTTAAGGTTTTAGATGGTAATGTTGGAATCTGTATTACATATGGACCAGATGTTACAAGAATAAAGAATATTATTATTGAAAATAATCTATCCATTACTCTTATAAACGCTAGATTTATAAGACCAATGGATTGTGATATGCTTTCAGAGCTATTTGACTCTGAAAAGCCAATACTTGTCTATGAGCAGGCTATAAAAAGTGGCTCATTATATGAGAAAATAGTAGAATTTAAAAATAAATTTAGTAAAACATCAAGGGTTAGCGCTATTAATATAAGTGAGGACACTATAATACGCTTTGGTGAGGTAGATAAGGTTTTAGATAACTATGGACTAGGAGACAAGGATATTTTAGAAGGATTAAAGAAGTTATATGAGAATTGATTTGTACCTAGTTTTAAATCTATCATTTGAATCACGTAATAAAGCCGCACAGGCTATTAAGGCTCATTCCATTTTAGTAAATGGTAAGGTATGTGATAAGCCATCATATGATGTATCAGATACTGATAAGGTTGAGGTAGCCTTTGATGCACTTAAGTATGTATCAAGAGGTGGATATAAGCTTGCTGGTGCCTTAGAGAAGTTTAGAATTGATTTTAATGGAAAAACAATACTAGATATTGGATCATCAACAGGAGGATTTACAGATTGTGCATTACAAAATGGTGCTAAGCTTGTATATGCTGTTGATGTTGGATGTGATCAAATGCATCCCTCTCTAAGAGAGGATCCTAGGGTAGTCCTTTTTGAAAACACCAACATCCTAGACTTTAACACAACATCTAGGTTTGATTATCTAGTTATGGATGTATCTTTCGTATCTATTGAGCATGTTATTCCAGGAATTGTTAAATTTCTTGATGATAATAACTCACTAATCTGTCTTATAAAGCCTCAGTTTGAGGTTGGTAAGATGATTGGTAAGGGAGTTATTAAGGATAAATCAATTCACTTAAAGGTATTAAATCAGGTTTCAGATTTCCTAGAGGGTATGGGGCTTTATATAAATAAGCTTGCACCATCTCCTATTAAGGGTGGAAGTGGAAACATTGAGTTTATATCTGTTATTTCTAAAAGAAAAACTATAAAGCTAAATTATAGAAGTATTGTGCAGGAAGCACATAGGGGGTAGGCCTAATGCTTAAAAGATTATCTGTTAAAAATATTGCGATAATTGAAGATTTAACTATTGATTTTAGTGACCATATGACAGTACTATGTGGAGAGACAGGAGCAGGTAAATCACTTATTATTGACTCAATCTCACTCCTACTTGGAGCACGTGCTGATTCTGATATGGTACGTTATGGAGAGAGTAAGGCTTATATTATGGGAGTATTTGATTATAAGAACCCTAATATAAATGATATTCTTGACTCTCTTGGAATTAAAAGTGAGGACTCTCTTACAATATACCGTGAGATTTCAACCTCAGGCCGTAATGTAATAAAGGTAAATGATACCCCAGTTACACAGCAGGCCTTAAAAAACATCGCATTATATCTTGCAGATATTCATGTACAGCATGATACCTTTAGGCTAATTAATCCTGATACCTATCTTTCCTTTATTGATTCAAAGGAGGATAAGGCATTCCAGGATTCATATAACGCCTATGTTATTTCATTATCAAAATATAAGGGAGCTTTAAAGGAGCTTTTAGATATAATGAAGAGACATAAGTCATCACAGGAAAGATTAGAGTTTTTAATCTTTGAGCGTGATGAGCTAGAGGCTTTAGATTTATATCCTGGAAAGGATATTGAAATAGAAGAGAAAATATCCAAGCTTTCAAATTATGATAAGATATTTAAATCACTTAATGAGGCTTATCAAAATATGGAAAGTGAATATTTCTCACTAGATAATATCTACAATGCCTATAAGGCACTTGATGATATAAGAGATTATGATAAGGAATATATGGAGCAGGCAGATATTATATTTGACGCCTACTCAAATCTTACTGAGGCTAAATCTACAATCTATAAGGCTATAGATTCCCTAGACTTTGATGAGGATGAGCTTAATAAGCTTCAGGATGATTTAAAGGCTATAGAGGATTGTAAGGCTAAATATAAAAAGAATCTTGATGAGCTTTTAAAGGAGCTTGCAGATATTAAGATGGAGATAGCCTTAAATGAGGATTTTGATTCTGTTATAGAAGAAAAGAATAAAAATCTTTCAAAGCTTTATGATGACGCATTCGCCAAGGCTATGGCCTTATCTAATATAAGAAGAAAGAATGCCAAGCTAATTGAAAAGGCAATTGAGGCTGAATGTAAGGATCTTGATTTAAAGGATTGTAGCTTTAAGGTAGAGTTTAATGAGGTAGAAAAGAAGGATATTAAGGATGATTCAATCTTCCTTGATAGTGGAATTGATAGTGTTTGCTTCATGATTTCATTAAACAAGGGTGAGCCTTTAAAGCCACTACATAAGACTGCATCTGGTGGAGAGCTTTCAAGAATCATGCTAGCATTTAAATCATATTTTGCAAGGAAGGCTAACCTATCACTTATGGTATTTGATGAAATAGATACAGGAGTTAGTGGTAACGCCGCTCTAGAGATTGCAAAGAAGATGAAGAGTATTTCAGAATATTCACAGGTTTTATGTATCACACATCTTCCAAGCGTTGCCTCTAAGGCCGATAATCAGCTCCTTATATCTAAGTCATATAAGGATGGAAGAACTACTACAAAGATTAAGGCCTTAAACATGGATGAAAGAGTAGAGGAGATTGCCAAGATGATTGGTGGAAACACCCTATCATCTCACTTTATTGAGGTGGCAAAGGAAATGCTTAAGCAATAAAAAAGGAGCTTGAATGCTCCTTTTAAATCAATTATACTTGTCCAAAGTTTTCAACAATGTTCCAAATTAATGCAATTAGAATTCCTAAAACCATTGCAAGAGATAATGTCCAAATAAGTATCTTACCCCAAACTGTTTGAAGTGGGTTATGATATACCTTTCCCTTATTTTCCTTTTTCTCTTGTACCTCATTCTTATTTGCCAAGATAGTCACCTACTTTAAATAATGTTATTTCGTTTACTACGATATATTCATTATATACTATAAAATTTGAAATTGAAAGAGGAATTTTTATGAAAAATAGTAATGTAAGAATAATCTTCCATATTGATATGAATATGTTTTTCTGCTCTGTAGCGGTCATAAAAAATCCTTCTTTAAAGGGTAAGGCATTTGCAGTAGGTAGGGAAAACTCTATGAAGGGTGTAGTATCAACTGCATCCTATGAAGCAAGAAAGTATGGTATTCATAGTGCTATGCCACTTATTGAGGCATATAGACTACTCCCATCTTTAATTGTTGTAAACCCACAATTTGAGGAATATAAGAAATATCATAGATTATTTAAAAATCTTATAATGGAATATACTAAAACAATAGAGGTAGCCTCTATTGATGAGGTATATGCCGATATGACTGAAATAAGTGAGAAAAGAAATCCTATAGAGGTAGCTAAGGAGATTCAGCTCCGTCTTGTAAAGGAGCTACATCTACCATGCTCTATAGGAATAGCACCAACTCTATTTTTAGCCAAAATGGCATCAGATATTAAAAAGCCACTTGGTATTACAGTCTTAAGAATAAGAGAGATAAAGGATATCCTATATCCACTAGATGTCGCTGATATCTATGGTGTTGGAAAGAAGACTGCCCCAAGGCTTGTTGAGGTAGGAATAAAAACTATTGGAGATTTCATGAATCCAGATAATGAGGATAAGGTTAGGGATGTTATAGGTGATAGAATGCTTAAATCATTTAAGAATGCCCTAACAGGACATTCCTCAAATATAGTAGATCCTCAAAGATATGAGGATTCTAAGAGCATCTCTACATCCCAAACATATGATCAAAACCTATTTGATTATGATGATATTTTAATAGAGCTTAAAAATATGGCTAAAAGATTACATCAGGATTTAAAGGAGCAGGATTATCTTACAAAGACTATCTCTATTACTCTTCGTGATAGTGAATTTAAAACTATCACAAGAAGTAAGACTATAGATTATACTGATGACCTATATGAAATAAATGATGTAATAGAGGATTTGTTATATGATAACTTCAAGGAGAAGGAATATAGGCTTATTGGAGTTGGATATTCTAATCTTATGAAGAGTAGTGATCTCGCATTAGAGTATAATCTATTTACTTGGAAGTCTATATTAGAGAAGGAAGATAATATTAACGATATTATCAAGGAGTTTAAAAATAAATATGGAGATACCTTTATTACAAAGGGTGTTGATTTAAAGGATAAAAAAGAAGAATAAAGAAAAGAGTTAGGAAAAGAATATGAATTATTTTGATATATATACAATGAAGCTTTTTAATAGATTAAGAAATAAGGCACAAATGTTTAGTAGTCTTGCAGATGATCATTATCATACTAGATTGATGCATTCTCTTGAGGTGAACGATATAGCAATAGCAATAGTTAAAAGATTAAAAGAAGAATATGCTTCAGATATAAATGTTCAAAAATTGGATGAGACATTAATCTCAAATATTGCCCTGTTGCATGATATAGGACATACACCTTATGGTCATATTGGAGAACGAACACTTCATAATATATGCTCTGGAGAAACTAAGTTATTTGATGATGTTAATTTTAAAGAACTAGGTATAGCATGTGGATTTAAGCATAATATTAATTCTGGATTATTATATAAAGAGTATTTAGTTGTTCATAAGAAAGAAATTACAGATTTTGAATGTAAGGTTTGTGATGGAGTTATGAAACATACTGCAATTTATTATAAGAATCAAGATGATCTTGACTATGGTTTTAGATATGTAGTTTCAGGAATGAAAGGGAATAATCAGTTTGACATAAAGTATGATAGCAATCCTGGTACTAATGAAGGACTGATTGTATCATTTGCAGATGAAATAGCCCAAGTTTCATCTGATTATATTGATTTGAAGACTTGCGAAGGAGAAAACAAAGAATCTGATCTTGATGGTTGTTTGATTTTTAGACAAATAAACGAAAAAGATATGCGTGAAAAAGCTAAATTAGCTGCTAATATATTAATAGATAGTTTTGTTAAAGATTATTCATCTGATAATAAAAAAGAAAACTATGAGAATTCAAATTTTATCAAAATGATAAAAAACTTTGATATGGTTAGAAGTAACCTCATTAGAAGCAACAATAAAATTAGGATTCATGATCAAATTAAAGAAGCGTATATTGAACAATTATATGCATACTATTTTGAGAATCCATTAGAATCGAATGATTTATTAATTGATTTTATTGAAAGAATAAAGTATGTTAGTCTAAGTGATAAACTACGAGATAGAATAGATATAATAATAAATAATAATTCAAATGATAAAGAAAAAGAGAAAGAATTAATTAATTCCTTTGTCAAGGAAATGTTAAGGACTATTTATGAAATAGGTAAAAAACAGTCAAGTATAAAATATAGTATTAATGATAGAAAAGATTTTATAAAGATAGGTAGAACTTATGTTAGAAGTGTTGCAATTGATATCTCTAAAATGACTGATGGTTATGCCGATCATAAGATTAAAAAGCTAACAAAGCCTTTTAGCAAAAAGTAAATATAGTCTTTACAATTTAAACTTTTGTGATATAATATAGGTATCTTATTAGAGGAAGCTTAATTGTTTCATTTATTAAATTAATCCCGTAAGGGATTTTTTTATTATAAATAATATTGAATAATATTGTAAAAAAGAATAAAATAAAATAGATAAAGGAGATATTTAAATATGAAGGATATTAATTGCGCATATTGTATGAAGGATGAGAATCCATCATTATATCAGAAATTTGGATACTTTGCATTTGAGACTAAGACTTCTAATGTATATGTATTCAAGGAGCAAACTAAGTACGGAAGAGTAATAGTTGCTTACAAGGACCATGTATCAGAGATGGTTGAGCTATCTAAGGAGGATAGATGTGATTTTATCGAGGATGTAAATGCAGTAGCTACAGCTATGCATAAGGCATTCAACCCAGATAAGATCAACTATGGAGCTTATGGAGATACAGGAGGACACCTACACTTCCACCTATGCCCTAAGTATAAGGGTGGAGATGAGTGGGGAGGAATCTTCCAAATGAACACTCATGCATATGAGCCAGCTGATTCAGTTCTAGAGGAGATTAGACAAAAGCTAATCGCTGCTATGGACCCTAAGTTCATCGTAAAGAAGTAGATATGAGGAAGTGTCACCTAGTGACACTTTTTTATTTACTTTTAATCCCCATAATAAAATAAAATTAGAATTTGTGTATCAATATTTGATTTTATGGAAATAAAATGTTAAAATTGATTGGATATATTGGAGAAAGAGAGAAAATGCATATGAGAAAAATTGCTAAAGCTTTTTTAATAGTGCTTGTTGGAATTCTTTCAATGAGCTTTATTGTATCATGTGGTACTAAAACAAGTAGTAATAATACTAATACTACTGAAAGTAGTGATACAACAGATACAACTGAATCTTCAGATTCAACTGATACAGCATCAAGCGAAGACACAACAGCTAGTGGGGACACAGCAGCTTCTAGTGATTCTACATCAACTGATGATGGAAGTAGTGATGATAGTTCATCAACAGAAGGTGCCACAACTACACCAGAAGAAGCTCAAAACTATACAGTAAGTATTTCATCATATAATAATGAAATAGGTAGTGTTACACTAAATGATAGTGATACACTATCACAAGAATTTGATAAGAATAGTACTATAAAGGCTTTAGCCTCAAGTAGTCTATCATACCAAT
Organism: Acholeplasmatales bacterium; assembly: GCA_024698125.1. GTDB lineage: Bacteria > Bacillota_I > Bacilli_A > Acholeplasmatales > Anaeroplasmataceae > UBA3206. The sequence continues at coordinate 50,649 of JAILRQ010000014.1, read as the reverse complement.
TTTTAGGATGGTATGATGGTACAACTTTAGTTTCATCAAGCCTTGAGTATGAGTTTGGCGCAACAAAGAATATAAGCCTTGTTGCCTACTGGGATTATTTTACAATTACCTATAATCTAAATGGTTCAACTAATAATGAATCAAATCCATTATCATACCAAACAACAACTAGCTTTGATCTTTTAGAGCCAACACTTGAAGGAGCAACCTTTGAGGGTTGGTATTTAGGAGACACAAAGATTACAGCAATTGATTCATCTCTTTTTGGAAATGTTGTGCTTGAAGCAAAATTCCTACATGTAAGCTATAGCTCAAATATTGATAGCTGTGAATATATTTCATGTATGGTAGGAGATACTGTTTGTAGTAGTAGTGATGAAATAGCGCTTGGAGATACATTTACATTAAATATGAGTGACTATTTAGGATACACATTCCTTGGATGGTATCTAAATGGAGAATATTTATCAAATAATGAAACAGAAACATTTACATTTACAGATAAGTCATTAGAAATTGTAGCTAAATATGAGCTTAAAGAAGAAATGTCAAACTTCATATTTACCTCAACAGCTTATTCACTTACTATTACAGGACTTGTAGATAATACTGTTACAGAAATTGTTGTACCAGATTATGTGACAGCTATTTCAGCTGGAGCATTTAATGAGGCTTCAAATCTTGTAACATATAAAGCTCCATTTATTGGAGGTATTATATGTGCTTCTGACTTTATTTCAACACAAACTCAATATCCATTAGGATATATCTTTGGTACAACAAGCCAAAGCTATTCATATGCTTGTAAGCAGATATATAATTTAGATACACAAACATATTATGTACCAGAATCTTTAAAGAATGTAATAATCACTAATGCCACATATATTCAAAAGGGAGCATTTATGAATATGGATCTTGATACTATCTTTATCCCAAAGGAGGTATCAAGAATAGAAAAAGGAGCATTCACAAACTATACGATTAATAATGTTTATTATGATGGAAGCTTAGATGATTGGGAGATTATTGATAGAACAGGTATTGATTCATCACCTATCTGTGGTGCTAATTGCTTATACCTTTATGATGAGGGTGGAGCTAATACATTTAATGGCAATACCTATAGCTTACTAGAAAACGCCACAATTAATGATTTAGAAGATATAGATATGGAATATTCATTCTATGGATATCTAGGACTTAAGAGTATAACATTTGCAGAAGGTATTCAAACAATTGCTTTATTCACATGCTCTGGATGTAATAATCTTTCAAGCATTACATTACCATCAACTTTAGTATCTATAAAGAATTACGCATTTAGTAAATGTGATAGTCTTAAGACTATTACATTAAATGAAGGACTAAAGAGCATTTATCAAATGGCATTTGCTAATTGCTCAAAGCTTGAAGCAATATATATTCCAGCATCTGTTACATCAATATCTACTAATCAGGTATTTAGGGGATGCACTGCCCTTGATAGTATAATTGTTGCAGATGGTAATACATCATATAATTCAGGAAATGGAGCAAATGCTATTATTAAGACATCAAATACTGAATTATTATATGGATGTAATATAACTATAATTCCATCAACTGTTACAGCAATTACTTCATATGCATTCTATGGTATGACAGGACTAGAAGAGGTTACAATTCCAACATCTACTAGTATAATACATGAATATACATTCTATAATTGTAGTAATCTAACAACTGCATCAGGGGTAATTTCAATAGTTGAAAAATACGCATTCTATGGTTGTAGAGCCCTTACTACAATAGATTTCTCATATGCTTCAACAGTTGAAGATTATGCTTTCTATAACTGTAGCTCACTTACATCACTTAACCTAGAAACAGTAGATACTATAGGGCTTGCAGCATTTGCTGGATGTAGTAGTGTAGAAACTCTTGTGATATATGAATATGCGGAGTCTATTAAAAATAGTGCCTTTGCACAATTTTCAAGCATAAAGAGTGTAAAGATACCATTTGCTGGAGGGGAAAGCTATACATCAGAGAGTACTAGCTGCGTTGTTCTAGGTAACTTATTTGGTTCTATTACAGAGTTTACAAATAGTGCTAAGGCAAGTGTATACACAAAATCTACAGCTAATCCATCAACTCTATATACTCCAACAAGTCTTAAATCAATTTGGCTTACAGGATCACAGGAGTATCTAGAATATGGAGCATTCTCTGGATTTACATCTCTTGAATATATTGTAATAAACTCATCTATAAAGGGATTTGGAGAAAAGGTATTTGAAGGAGTACCAGCATCAACAAAGATTTTATATGAAGGAAGTATAGATGATTATTTTAGTCTTAATAATTATGAAGAACTTATAGAGAGAAATGTTTATTACTATAGTGAAATTGACATAGACGATGGTAATAACTACTGGCATTATGTTGATGGAGAATATCAAATATTTGAATAAGTAATGGAGGATTTTCAAATCCTCCTTTTCTTATAAATTTGCATTAAAAAGAAATATCGGTTAGAATTATAAATAGAGGGAGGCGATACTATGGCAACAAAATATTGGGTTGGTGCTAAAGCTATCATCTACAACACTAAGCTTCATAAGCTACTTGCTGTAAAAAGAGGCTATGACGATACCTCTGCTGGAGTCTGGGAGAATCCAGGAGGTAAGAAGGAGGTCGGTGAGGATATCATCGATGCCTTAAAAAGAGAGGTTTTGGAAGAAACTGGTGTAGAGGTTAATGAGTACAAATATTTATATTCTACAGGTATAAACGAAGAAAGAAACCCTTTCTTTATTGAGGGATACTTCGTACCTACAGAAAAGGAAGACATAGAGCTTTCTTTCGAGCATATTGAATATAGATGGCTTACAGTTGAAGAATACCTAGAGATAATTGATGCAGGTATTAGAAGAGACTTTAAGAGAGCTCATGTAGCAGATATTATAAAGGAATACGAATAAAAAAGAGGATTTGAACAATCCTCTTTTACTTTGTATTTAAATAATCTATAATCCTATCTACAACATCCTTAGGAGTAGAAGCTCCACTTGTGATGTTTATAGTATTAATACCACTAAAATCATATGATAGTAGCTCATCAAGGCTTTCAACCATAATAGCCTTAGATTTATTAGATGCAAGCTTATAAAGCTTTCCTGTATTAGAGCTCATTTTATCTCCTACAACTATAAATAGATCACAAGGTCTTGCGTTAATTACAGCCTCCTGTCTTTTTGTTGTAGCCATACATATAGTATTAGATATCAATACATTAGGATTTTTAGCCTTAATACGTTCATGAAAATCCTTAATATCAAATAAGGACATTGTTGTTTGATTTATTACAAATGAGTTATCCTTAAACTCATATGAATCAATATCATCTATACTAGATATTAAATGTATTTTATCAGATATTCCACAAGCACCCTCAGCCTCGGCATGCCCCTTTGCTCCAATATAGTATATATCATATCCAAGAGATAAATACTTTTTGATTTCATTATGTGTTCTATAGACAAATGCACATGTCGCATCTACTATATTTAATCCTTTTTCCCTAGCCTTTTCAAAAACAGCAGGAGATGCACCATGAGCTGAAATTATAACAGTGGAATTATTAGGTACTAAATCTAAAAGCTCAAGCCTTGTGGCACCCTTTTTAGATATAGTTAAAATACCCTTTTCCTTTAGCCTTTCAACCATAATAGAATTATGGATTAAGGCTCCAAGGCAATATACATCCTTATTAAGTTTTAGATTTAAGGATTTATCGATGGCCATTTCTACACCTCTACAAAATCCTTGGGGTTCTATCCTTAAAATATCCATAATTTCCTCACCTCCCCTATTATAACATAGTTGTTGAAAAATGGACATTTGTTTGGTATAATTTTACCGTGAAAGAATCGGTGATATTATGCAGTTTCAAGGATATGAATTAAAGGATTTTATAGTTAAAGCTATAAAGGATTTAGGATTTAAGGACTTTTCTACAGTTCAAAGAGATGTTTTTGATTCTTTAAAGGAGAATAAGAATCTTCTTGTAAGAAGTAAAACAGGTAGTGGAAAAACACATGCATTCCTAATTCCTATTTTTAATGCACTTGATCCAGCTGATCAAAGAGTTCAAGCTGTTATTATATCACCTACAACTGAGCTTGCTCGTCAAACCTATAAGGTTTGTCAGCATATGGCATCATTTTCACCTGATGCTATATCAGTACGTCTTTATGTAGGTGGTACTGATAAGATTCGTGAGATGAATACCCTAAAGAATTCACAGCCACAAATTGTTATCGCAACTCCAGGAAGATTAAAGGATTTAGTTGTTGATGAGAATGTCTTAAAGGCATATACAGCTGATACCTTAATTGTAGATGAGGTAGATATGTGCCTTGATTCTGGATATGCTGAGGCAATTGATGCGGTAGCTGCTATCCTTAAGGATAAGAGAATGATGTTCTTCTCAGCTACAATGGCAGAAACAGTATTACCATTTATTAAGAAGTATTTAGACAATCCTAAGATGATTGATATTAAGGATAATAGTGAGCTTAATATTACACATATTTGGATTCCTTTAAAGCATAGAGATAGATTTGAAATGCTTCAAAATCTAATGGCTTTAATAAATCCATATCTATGTATTATATTCTGTAATAAAAAGGAAACAGTTATTTCTTTAGCAAACGCCTTAAGAAATAAAGGAATTCCTGCAGGAGAGATTCATGGAGACCTATCTCCACGTGAAAGAAAGAGAGTATTAAAGGAGGCACAGGACTTAAAGTACCAATATATTGTAGCCTCTGACCTTGCGGCACGTGGAATTGATCTTGATGGAGTATCACATGTTATAAATTATGAAATTCCAAAGGACTTTGAGTTCTATATCCATAGAAGTGGAAGAACTGGAAGAATGAATTATACTGGAGAGGTTTATTCATTCTATACAGACCTTGATGATATATACCTAGATAACCTTGCTAAGAAGGGTGTTAAGCCAATCTATAAGGTTATAAAGGAGGGAGCTTTGGAGGACTATAAGGGAAGAAATGCTCGTGAAAAGAGATTAAAGCCCCTTAATGAAGGACAAAAAAGAGCCAGAAAGATTATTCACAAGCCTGATAAGGTTACACCTGGATATAAGAAAAAGCTTCGTAAGGCTCAGGATGAGCTTTCTGTAAAGCTTTATAAGGCTGAAGGTAAAAAGAAGAGAAAAAGAGGGAATAAATAATGAATGATTATGTAATAGTTACTGATTCAACAACAGACCTATCACAAGAGCTTATAGATAAGCTTGGTCTTGTTGTTATTCCATTAACTTTTAAGTGTGATGATAAGGAATATGTTAATTATCCTGATGGACGTGAAATGTCTAATAAGGAATTCTATGAGGCTGAAAGAAAGGGTAAGCAGTTTACAACTGCTCAAATAATTCCTCAGCAATTCATAGATGAGTTTAAGAAGCATTTAGACATGGGTAAGGATATCCTTGCCGTAATCTTTTCATCAGGGCTTAGTGGTACTGCAAACAGTGCTCATCTTGCAATAGAGGAGATAGCACCAGATTATCCTGATAGAAAGATTTTAATGGTAGATTCACTATGTGCATCTATGGGAGAAGGATTATTTGCATATTATGCCTCAAAGAATAAAGAGAGTGGTATGTCTCTTGAGGATAATCATGATGCCCTAGAGAATATGAAGCTTAAGCTTGCACACTGGTTTACAGTATCTGATATTGATTTCTTAAAGAGAGGTGGAAGATTATCTAATGCCTCTGCCTTTGTCGCAAAGGCTTTAAGAATTAACCCAGTACTTCATGTAGATAATGAGGGACACCTTATTAATAGATTTAAAAAAATTGGTCGTAAGAGCGCAATTAAGGAAATCCTAAATCAGCTATTAGACACAATAGATGTAACATATAAGCAAACAATTTTTATCTCTCATGGAGATTGTAAGGATGATGCAGAGTATCTTGCATCCCTAATCCGTAAGGAAATAGATGTAGAGGATATTATAATTGGTGAAATAGGACCAGTTATTGGAGCACATTCTGGACCTGGAACTCTAGCAGTATTCTTTATTGCTTCACACAGATAAAAAGATTATTTTTACATTGATATATTTTAAATAAAATGTTATACTAATTAAGTATATCGTATAAGAAAGGGTTGTCATTTTAAATGAGATCTAATAAGCATAGAAAAGTAAAAACAAGATTTAAGTTTACTAAGGCTTTAGCAATTCTATTAGCCTTTATTGCAGTTATAGCAATTTTTACAGGAGTACTTTCTATTGAATCTGATGCTGAAAAGCTTTATACAAAGATTACAACTGCTCAAGCAGCAGTTGAGGATTTCTCTGGTTCTACATTAGATGAGGATAATGTATTTAAAGAGATTTCTTATAAGAAGCTAACAACTAAGGTTAAGTCTTCTGATTATGTATATGTATTCTATGGAACTACTACAAATACTGATTATTTAACATATATCCAAACAGTTAATGATAGAGCACAAACATATAATGTTGATAGAGTTTATCTTCTAGATTCAGTTTGGGCTACATCAATTGATACTGATGATGAGGATTATGGAGAAGAGAATAATCTAGTATTATCAGAGGTTGAGCGTGCACTTGGTGGTGTAGACATGACTATCGTACCATCACTTTGGGTTTTCCAAAATGGAGAGGTAGTATTCAATTCTGATGATTATATTAATGATACATACCAAGCAGCAACTTGGAATTATGTAATCGAACAAGCATTTGGTCGTTATCCTGGAGAAGAGGACTAATTAAAAAATTAAGAGATAGGCGACTATCTCTTTATTTATTAGAGGTGTATTATGATAGATGATATTAAGCAAACACTAAAAAAGGGCCTAGAAGCCTATTATAATGAAAAGTATGGTATTTCATTAAACCTTACTATTGAAGAGCCTAAAAAGGCCTCTATGGGTGATATTTCAGTACCTATGTTCCTTGTAGTAAAGGAGCTTAAGAAGCCTATGCCCGAGGTTGTTAGTGAGGCAGTAGAGGTTATAAAGGGATTATCTCCATTTATTAAGGAGGTTAACCCTACAGGACCATTTATTAATATTATTGTTGATAAGGGTGTTGTAGCTGAGGCTGTGCTAAAGAATGTATATGATAAGAAGGATAGCTATGGAGATTCAAATGTAGGAAATGGACATACTATTGTCCTTGACTATTCATCTCCAAATATCGCAAAGTCTTTTAGTATTGGACATCTTCGTTCAACTATGATTGGAAACTCACTAAAGCTTATTTTCCAAAAGGCTGGATATAAGACTGTTGGTATTGATTATCTTGGAGACTGGGGAACTCAGTTTGGTAAGATGATTGTAGCCTATGAAATGTGGGGAGACGATGAGGCTATTAAGCGTGACCCTATTAATGAGCTTTCAAAGCTTTATGTAAGATTTAATACAGAGGCTGAGGATAAGCCAGAGATGGATGAGCAGGCTCGTGAGGCATTCCGTAAGATTGAGCTTGGAGATCCTAAGTATGTAGCATTATGGAAGTGGATTAGAGAGGAGTCTTTAAAGGAGTCTCAGCAAATCTATGACCTTCTTGGTGTAACATTTGATTCATACAATGGAGAGGCTTATTATAATGATAAGATGGATCCAGTTGTAGAGGAGCTAGAAGAAAAGGGACTTCTAAAGGAGGACCAAGGAGCTCAAATAGTAGAACTTGGTGATGACCTACCACCAGCACTTATCAAGAGAAGTGATGGAGGATCATTATATATCACTCGTGATCTAGCCGCAGTATTTGACCGTATGAAGTGCTATAACTTTGATAAGTGTCTATATGTTGTAGGAAATGAGCAAAAGCTTCATTTCACACAGCTTAAGACTGTATTAAAGAAGATGGGATATGACTACGGAGATCGTATTGAGCATATTAACTTTGGACTATACCTTACAGGTGGTACTAAGATGAGTACTCGTAAGGGTAATGTAGTTAAGCTTTATGATGTATTAATGGATGCGATAGCTCAAGCTCGTAAGCAGATTGAGGAGAAGAATCCTAATATTGAAAATAAGGATGATATCGCACGTAAGGTTGGAATTGGAGCTATCGTATTCAATGATTTAAAGAATCATAGAACAAACGATATTGAGTTCAACCTTGAAAGCATGCTAAAGTTTGAAGGTCAAACTGGACCATACCTACAATATACAGGAGTAAGAATCTTCTCTATTGTAGATGGACAGGAGCTTGACCTAGATAATATTTGTAAGGATAGATTTAATGAGCCTCACTATTTTGAGCTTATTAAGCTAATATCAGCCTTTAAGACAACAGTAGAGCGTGCAACTGTGGAGTTTGCACCATCAGTAGTTGCAAAGTATTTATTATCTCTTGCACAATCATTTAATGGATTCTATGCAAAGGAAAAGATAAATGCAGAGGATAAGGCAGTACGTAATACTAATATGATTCTTGCAGGAGCTGTAAGAGTTGTAATCAATGAAGGATTACGTTTATTAGGAATGGATTATGTAAATAAGATGTAATAGGGACAACCCCTATTACATTTACGGGGGCGTGATGGAATGGCAGACATGGAAGACTCAAAATCTTCTGCTAGTGATAGCGTGTGGGTTCGACCCCCATCGCCCCTACCACATTTTTTAAACAATAGCTTTGGTACTTTTGTATCAAGGCTTTTTTATTTTAATTCCCATCCATTGTTATGTTTTCTAACCCTTATATGGTATAATCAAATAGAAGGTTAAGGGATGGAAATGGTAAAGAAGGATTTAATTAGAACTAAAATAAAGATATTAATAATATCTATACTCTTTACAATAGGAGTAATTGGACTTTTTATAATTAATACTAGCTTAAAATGGGGAGTAGAAAAGGTGCTATTATGCATGATGACTGTAGCTTATGTATTCTTTGCTCCTCCAATGATAAGATATATGATAAATTGGTTTAAGTATGCTACATTAGAGGAAGCAATTGCTTTAGGATATAGAATAGGATACAGTGGAGTTGGTATATTAATATTTTTAGATCCACTTATAGGTCTTATGTATTACTTTGATGTATACTTTAAAAAGAATAGATATAGTAGATATAGAGTAGTACTTGTAGGATGGTACATAGATTAAGTAATTAATATATTTTCGGGAGAAATATATTAAAAGCAGCATGATACAGATAATAACTATATATTTGAAGAAACTTCATTATATGCAAAATGGGAGCAAAGCTAAGTGGCTTTTGCTCCTTTAAAGAATATAGGGGGTGGTGAGATTTATGGAATACAATGAATTATATGATATCGCAACATCTAAAATTAAAGAGCATATTAAATCTATTCATGGAATCATAAATCCTATGATTATGATATCTAATGCCTATCCTGGAGTGTGGCTTGAGCATGTATATGATGCAGTAATCTATGGAGATTTGTTTTCTGATTATAGTATTGCCATAAATACTATAAACACATTCATAGATTTACAAAATGATAAAGGAGCATATCCATGCTTTATAAAGGATATAGAAGGTCCTGGATATTCACAAATCCAGGAGTGTGTATCCTTTATTACATTAGGATTATATGTTTATAATAAAACACATGATATGAAGCTTATAAATAAGCTATATCAATCAGGTAAAAGATATATAGACTTTATTTATAAATATAGAATGACAAGAGGTATGGGGCTTCCTGAAGCATTTGTAGGATATGATACAGGTCATGATAATTCAGCAAGACTAGATAGCTATAAGTATAGTGGCTGCTACAGGGTAAATGGAGAAAGAATATCATCTGATATATTGCCTGACAAGGCCTATATTGCAGTTGATATGTCATCAAACCTTTATGGTAATCTATCTTCACTTTCAAGGATTGCTGAAATCCTTGGTATTGAAGAAGATAAAGAAAAATACTATATGATGGCAGAAGAGGTAAAGAAGAATATCTTTAAGTATTTATATGATAAGGAAACTGATTTCTTTTATGATTTGGATTCAGATAATCATTTCATATATGTTAAATCATCACAAATATTTCATCTATTCCAGGAGCATGTAATAGTTGATAAAGATATGATAGATAATATTTATCATAAATACTTAATGAATAAGAATGAGTTTAATTCAAGCTATCCAATACCTGCAGTATCATTAAGTGATAAATCAAGAGATAGTCATAAGATGCCAAACTCTTGGGGATATTATAGTCAAGCACTTATAGCCTTAAGATGTAATCTTTGGATGGATAGCTATGGATTTAAGAGGGAATATGATAATATCTTATCTAAGTGGATGGAAGGATTTAAGAGGAATTATAATTCTAATCCTTTTTCACAGGAGCTAGATCCCACAACTGGAGAGTCTAGTGGAGCATCCCTTATGTATTCCTCTGCAATCCTTCTATATATTCTTGCGTATAAGAGATTAAATTAATTATTTAAGACCGGTTTTATACCGGTTTTTTCTATTGCTTCAGCAATATATTTATTATAAAATTTGTGTTTTTTTTAAAAAAATAATATAATTAAGTTGAGGAAATACGATAACTATAAAAATTAATATATATATTGAGGAGGGGTCAATATGAAAACTAATCGACTATTTAGCCTTTTTTGGCGTGTAATAGCCTTGATAGTGCTATCAATTGCTTCTATAGCATTTTTAGGCTATAAGAACAAGGATGTTTTTGCAGATGATGTACATTCAGGTTATACAGAATGGACTAGTACAACATCGCTTCCAACATCCGAGGGAAGCTATTATTTAACATCAAATGTAACAATATCAACATCTTGGACAATAACTTCAGGTACATATAACCTAGATTTAAATGGATATGGTATTATTACAACATCAGGAAGAGTTATATCTATGAATGGAGCTACGCTTAATTTATATGATTATGGTTCAACAACTCATTATTTTGATGTAAGTGATACCGGTTTAGCTAATAATGTAAATGATACCTCAGGTACCTATTCATTTAGTGGTGGATATATCACTGGTGGTAATGGTGGATCAGGTTTTGAGCAATCTGCCTATTACTGGGGAGATGGTGGAGCTATCCTAGTATGGAGTGGAACACTTAATATGTATGGTGGTACAGTTTTAGGTAATAAAGCGGGCTTTGGTGGTGGAATCGAAGTAGTAAATGGTACTATGAATATGTATGGTGGAACTGTAATGTATAATGTATCTGAGCAGGGAGCTGGAATTAATGTACGTTCTCAAGGATATGCTACAGCTGTAAGAACTGGATATTTTTATATGTATGGTGGATCAATAGAGCATAATACAGGACATGGTTTATCATCAGCATGGTGCTATGGAAAGGCTAGTATTACAGTTTATAATGGTAATATTTCAAACAACACAGGATATGGAATATCATCTGCAAAGCTTGAATCAGATGGACATTTATTAAATCTTGATGCATCAGAATCATCAAATGAAATTAATATTGTAAATAATTTGGGTGGAGGAGTAGATGCTACATCTATTCGTTTAGCTGGTAATGTTACAATTAAGGATAATACTTTATCAGATAGTACTTGTAATTTAAAGATAGAAAGTGGCGGTTTAGTATACCTTAATGGAGCCTTAACCGCAGCTAGTCCTATTGGAGTTACATTAAATAATAATACAGGTGAGTTTACATCTGGATTTAATACCTACATGAGTGATAAGAAGGTATCAGATTATTTTTCATCTGATGCCGGATATAAGACTGTACTTTTATCTACTAATGAAGCGGCATTAGTAGTAAACATCACTTATGACGCTAATGGTGGTACAGGTAGTGTTGTTGATAGTACAAATTATTATTACAGTAGTGATAGTCAAACCTACAATGCAACAGCCCTTTCAGGTGATTCTCTTGACTTTGGATTCTATGTTTTCAATGGATGGAATACAAAATCCGATGGAAGTGGAACTGCATATGCTGCAGGAGGTGAAATTATAGTTTCTAGTGATATTGTCCTATATGCTCAGTGGACAACATCTAGAACAGTAATAGATAAACCAGAAACTACAGCAACATATACTTATAATGGTCTAGAGCAGACATTTGATTTAGAAGAAAATGGTGCATATACTATTACTAACAATACAAGAACTGATGCTGGAACTCAAACTGTTATTGTATCCTTAAATGATAAGGATTCATATGGTTGGAGTGATGGTACAACAGATGATTTAGAGTACACATTTACAATTTTAAAGGCTACAGGTTCAATTGATACAACAGATGTAGTTAAGGAGTTCACATATGATGGAACTGTTAAGTCAATTAGTGGAGCTACAGGAACTGGAACAATTAGTTATGAAGATAATAGTTTTACTAATGCTGGAGAGTATACAGTAACAATTAACTCTGCTGCAAGTGATAACTATTTAGTCGCTACAACTACAGTAGATGTAGTAGTACATAAGGCTACAGGTTCAATTGATATAACAGGTGTAGTTAATGAGTTCACATATGATGGAACTGTTAAGTCAATTAGTGGAGCTACAGGAACTGGAACAATTAGTTATGAAGATAATAGCTTTACAAATGCAGGACAGTATATAGTCACAGTTAACTCTGCTGCATCTGATAACTATTTAGCCGCTGCAACTACAGTTGATGTAGTAGTAAATAAGGCTGCAGGTTCAATTGATACAACAAATGTAGTTAATGAGTTCACATATGATGGAACTGCTAAGTCAATTACAGGGGCTACAGGAACTGGAACAATTAGTTATGAAGATAATAGCTTTACTAATGCTGGAAAGTATACAGTAACAATTAACTCTGCTGCAAGTGATAACTATTTAGCCGCTACAGCTACAGTTAATGTAGTGGTAAATAAGGCTGCAGGATCAATTGATATAACAGGTGTAGTTAATGAGTTCACATATACAGGAGAGGCCCTATCAATTACAGGGGCCACTGGTACTGGAACAATTAGTTATGAAGATAATAGCTTTACAAATGTAGGAGAGTATACAGTAAAAGTTAACGCTGCTGCATCTGATAACTATTTAGCTACTACAGATACAGTAAATGTAGTAGTAAATAAGGCTAAAATAGAAGCACCTACAGCAAATGAAACTATCTTTGTATATGATGGATCAGTAAAGACATATACATTAGCTATAAGTACTTTATATACAATATCTGATAATATAACTAGAACTGATGCAGGCTCTCAAATAGTTACAGTAACATTAAATGATACATCTAACTATACTTGGGAGGATGGAACAATTGAAGCCTTAGAGTATGTATTTACTGTAGATAGAGCTACAATTGATATGTCAAATGTAAGCTGGGATTATACACAAGCCTTCATCTATGATGGAGAAGAAAAGACTGTATCACTACTTAATGTTCCAAGCTTAATTGAGGTTACATATACTGATAATGTTAAGACTTTGGTTGGTAACTATGTTGCCATAGCTACTCTTACATATGATACTGATAATTACAAGGAGGTTGTAATTCCAAATCTAAGCTGGTCTATTTATAAGCAAGAGATTGATAATACAGTAGTAGATGAAGAAACAGGAAAACCACTTGTAGTTATCTCTAGTGATGAAGGATTTGATGATAATGTTTCATTAGAGGTTAAGGTAAAGGTTCAAGAGGCTGTTATGGTTGAAGGAGAATCTTTAAATGTTGATTATTCTAGCTTACTTGGAAAGAATGATAAGCTAAGTCAGGTATATGATGTTATATTATCATTAAACGGAGTACCTATTCAGCCTAGTGATTTAAAGGAAGGTACAATTATTACAATTAAGATTAAGGTTCCTACTGAATTATTAGATGATAGCTTCAAGCTAGTACATGCTCATAGTGAAACAGATATTACATTAGTAAGTCTTGGTGAAGAGGCAGCTATTGGAACATATGTTATTGAGGATGGTTACCTAGTAACAAGAATTGATAAGCTATCTGAGTTCGCATTCATCATCTCTGAGGATGAGCATGGATTCTGTGGAGGATGGTTAATTCTAATTATTAATATAATGCTTGTAGTTACAGCTTGTGTATATGTAATACTTAGAATAAAGCCATTCAAGGATAAACTAAAAGATAAGGATGAAAGAATTGCTTTAATATCTTGTATAGTATTACTTCTAAATCTTGTACTAGATATAGTAGTAATAATCATTCATCAATGTGCATTTGGTATAACCGCAATGATTCTTGCTTCTATACTTGTAATAGGTGCAGTATTCTATTATCTATACGCAAGAAAGAATAGGGTACTTGTACAAGAATAATAGCTACTATTTAAATCTTAAGGAGCTTGAAGGAAAATCTATTATAACTGTTATAGATAAGTAAAATATAAGGGGATTATCCATATGGATAATTCCTTTATTTTTTTGAAATTTTGCAAAATGGTATTTATATGTTAAAATAATTGTAGAGATAAGCGTTGTAAAAATTTAACATATGGGAGGATATTATATGAAGTTCGTATGCCAAGTTTGCGGATACATATATGACGAGTCAAAGGAGAAGGTACCATTTGACGAGCTTCCTGATGATTGGAAATGCCCATTATGTGGAGCATCCAAATCTGATTTTGCACCAATGGAGGAAGAAACTATAAAAGAGGATAAGAAATCCCCTAATATAGATTATGATTTAGTTAAGCTAAATGTTGGTGAGATGGGAGCTTTGTGTTCAAACCTTGCAAGAGCTTGTGAAAAGCAAATGCTTAAGGAAGAGCAGGAGATGTTTTTGAGTCTTGCTAGATATTTTGATGGTATTAGACCACTTGAAGAAAATGCTAAGGTTATAGATTTACTAGATCTCTTAAATGCTGATATTAAGGAATATAATTCTTTAAAGGATTTCTGTCTAGATAATGAGGATAGAGGTGCTGCAAGAGCAAGTGTTTGGGGAGATAAGGTAACAAGAATGCTAGCATCACTTGTTAATAGGTATCAAAGCGAAGGAGAGAAAATGCTTAAGGATACCGACATCTGGGTTTGCTCAGTATGTGGATTTGTATATATAGGAGACAATCCACCAGAGCTTTGCCCTGTATGTAAGGTCCCTTCATGGAAGTTTGAAAGAATGGAGGGGTTAAAATGAAAAAGGTAGCCGTAAGAAATCTTAGATTATGTACTAAGGATTGTCTATGCTTATTTGTATGTCCATATGGAGCTACAGATACAGAGGACAGTGTAATTGATATCACTAAATGTGATGGCTGTGGTTTATGTGTAGAAGCATGCCCTAGCAAGGCGATTAGCATGCTTCCACTAGAATACCCACCACAACAGGTCAAGAGTGACCAGGTGGTTGGAAGATTAAATAAAATGATTCAAAATAAATCTAAAGAGGAAGCAATTGCCTTAGCTATTGCCAAGAATAGCAATAAGGATGGTCTATATAGGCTTATGAAGGCAGTTTCTAGGTCGGAAAGATTAATAGCAGAGGATTTAGCAAGAGAATCAGGATATATGCTTCCACAAAGTGATAATACACATAAATTATTAGAGAAGCTTAAAAATAATAAGGATTTATTGGATTTACCAATAGATATAGTAGAAAAGCTTTTAAAAAAATTGCCAAACAATGATAATAGGAAGGAGAATAAAAAAATGAAAACTTATAAGTGCTTAATATGTGGAGAGGTATTTACTGTAGAGGATGGTGTTGAACCAGTTTGCCCTAAGTGTGGAGCTAAGGGTGACAAGCTTGTAGAAATTACAAATGAGGTAAAGAAGAACAAGTATGAGGGAACTCAAACACAAAAGAATCTAGAAACAGCATTTGCTGGAGAATCACAAGCAAGAAATAAATACACATACTTTGCATCAGTTGCCAAGAAGGAAGGATTTGAGCAGATAGCAGCTCTATTCCTAAAGACAGCTGACAACGAGAAGGAGCATGCAAAGCTATGGTTTAAGGAGCTTGATGGAATTGGAAATACAGCGCAAAATCTCGAAGAGGCTGCTAATGGTGAGAACTATGAGTGGACTGACATGTATGATGGATTCGCAAAAACTGCAGATGAGGAAGGATTCCCTGAGCTTGCAGCTAAGTTTAGAGCTGTAGCTGCAATTGAGAAGCATCATGAGGAAAGATATAGAGCCTTACTTCATAATGTAGAAGCTCAAGAGGTATTTAAGAAGTCTGAGGTTAAGGTATGGGAGTGTAGAAACTGTGGTCATATTGTAGTAGGTACAAAGGCCCCAGAGGTATGTCCTGTATGTCTACATCCACAGTCATACTTTGAGCTAAACTGTGAAAATTACTAATAAATTAATGAAGGGATATCTTTAAAAGATATCCTTTCTCTTTTAAGTGCTATAATATGTTAAAGGGATGATTATATGAAGCTTACAAAGGAATTGTTTAAGGGCTATAAATTAAACAAAGATAAATTATTACCATATGGATTTACAAAAGATAATAATAAATATATTAAAACCATAGGTATAAAGGATAACTCCTTTACACTTAGTGTTGTAATAGATAATAATATTCTTACTGCAAAGCTTTATGATAATGATTTTAATGAGGAATATACATTAATAGATTCTATAAATGATGGTTCATTTCTTACAAGCCTTAGAGATGAATGCAGTAAAGCTTTAAAGGATATAAGAGATAACTGCTACATAGAACTAGTACATCAATCAAATCAAGCTAATAGAATTGATAAAGCCTTAAATAAGCTATATAACTCATTGCCTGAAGCCCTGTGGGAAAAGTATCCAGGCTATAAGGTATATAGGAATAATAAAACTAAAAAGTGGATTACCATAATTATGGATGTAGAAGAGTCTAAGATTTATGGTAGTGATAAGAAGATTATTGATATTATTGATATAAATCTAGGGGATGAAGCCCTAGATTATATAAATAATAGGGATATCTTCCAAGCTTATCATATGAATAAAAAGAAGTGGGTAACAATAATACTTGATGACACACATCCTGATGACTTCATTTTAAAGCTTATAGATAAAAGTTTTGCCTTAAGCAACAAATAAAGGGATATGATGGCCTTTGTTTATTGTTGACTATATATAAAAAATTGGTTATATTTAAAGTAAATTAAGCAAGGGAGAAAATTAAATATGGGGAGATTTTTAAAGCTATTTAGAATAAGAATAGTTTTTGTGTTATTCTTATGTGTGTTTATTTTAAGTATTACAACAGGATGTAGAGTACATGTAGATATGACTGTTAAATATACTCTATCAGATGATGAATCTTATTATGTTGTAACTGGATTTGAAGCGGATGAGGATACTAATTATATATCAATTAAAGATAGCTATGAAGGTATTCCTGTAAAGGAAATTGCTGAGTACGCTTTTAGAAATAGCTCTTGTATAGGCGCTAGTATTCCTTCAAGCGTTGAAAAAATAGGATATGGAGCATTTGAGGGATGTAGTAATCTTGAAATAATAGAGATTCCATATGTAGGTGATAAGGAAGTAGATAGTGATGCAGTTGACTATAATACATTTGGTTATATATTTGGATATATAGAAGATGCAGATAATAATTTTTTAAATGTCACACAAACAAATAAAGCCAATGTATCAAATACATACACAATACCAACGCTTTTATATCAAATAGATTTATCATCAGATGCCTACATACCATACCATGCCTTCGAAGGCCTTAGTATGGTAGGTACAATAGATATGCCAAATAATACTATTAGTGACTCTGCACTTGAGGGATGTAGTAATCTTGACACTATTGGCTATAACACAAGTAAAGTTACAAGTATTGCTAGTCTTTTTGGAACAGAGGAGACAAAAGAGTCATATTTGGTTGGAGAAAACTATGTTCCAACTAGTTTATATCGTCTAGAAATACATGGTGATATTACATCACCAATTACAGAAGAGCTTATTTTAATATCAAATATTTCTATTTATGATGCATCATATATTTGTAGCAATGCATTGCCCACATTTAGTAATCTAAAATCAATAAAAATCCAATCTTCAGAGGATGTGGTAATAGATACTGAAGCATTTATGGGATTGTCAGCTATTAATGACATATATATTTATGCAAATGTAGATATTAAATCAAAAGCCTTCTATAAATGCTTATGGATAAACAAATTTGTTGTTTACCAAGATATATTAGGTATAGGATCAGAGGCATTCTATAACTGCACAACACTTGAATATATTGAATATGGTGGAGAATTATCAAATGTAAGTAGTAATGCCATTGTTCATAGTAATACAACGCTTAAGCATATTGATGCATAATACTTGGAATCAAAAAATAGTTGATTTTTTTAAAAATATACTATAATAATATTGTAAGGCAACTGCGAGACGCTAGAAAACGTCCATTAACGTAATGGATAGGCGGTATGGCTGATTTGAAGTAAGTCCTATACGGGAAAATCTTGGAAGCGACTTCCAGCGGTGAAAGTCTGGCACTTCGGTGGGCTCGGGAGCGACGTCCCAGAAAGGCTTCTTAAGTAACATTTGAATATGTTTGTCAGGTTCACTCGACGGAGTGAACTTTTTTTTATTATGTGATATAATAATATTAACAAGGGACCAGAAAAGGAGCACACAATTATGAAATTAGATTTAACAAATGAAGAATTACAAGCATTAAAAGGTATTTTATTAACAGAAAAATCAGAACTTCAGGACTTAATTCAAAAATCTGATGAAGCTACTACAAAGGAGCTTTTAGAGCAAAAGGATTTAGTAGAGTCAATGCTAAATAAAATTAAGTAGGAAAGAGTCGTGGTGAAAGCCACGTTTTTTTCATGAGAATGATTATATCTCAAAGATGATAATATGTTTAAAATGATTTGAATGTTCATTACATTATAATTCAATGTAGAAGCACTAGTTTAATATATAATTTCTATTTGACAATTATTTAGAATGGGTTTATATTAAATGTGCAGCATTTGCTGCAAAAAACTCTCTATTTAAAATATACCCCCAAGTATATTTGCATTAAGGCACAGTGTATAACTGTGCTTTTTTGTTTTTGATCATAGTTTTAAGCTTTTTATTGAAAAAAAGATAATTATATCTTAAAATTAAAATTGTTTAATAGTGGAGGATCAAGATGAAGTATTTAAAGATTTTAATTTCAGTAGGGCTACTAGCTTTAGCTATTTTTGCACCAGTATTTTTAAATAAAATTGAAATAGCTGATAGAACAAGAGATTTAATCAGAGCAAACATTGCATTTTATATAGTAAGTGGACTTTATTTATTTGGATTATTTATGGGTACAGTATGGATGGGTATTGCTTCAGCTAAGATGGATATAGGTGGTAAAAAGTTTATCGCTGAAGGATTTGTATTTTTAATTTTTTCAATAGTTATGACTACCGAAGGATTTAGAATTCCATTTAACGCAGGATATGCAAAGGGATTATATGTAGTACCAGCATTACTAAGCCTTACAATAATATTTTGTATAATAGCTATTGTAAGACCAATGCTTAATATGAAGTATCAGTACTTTACAACTGGAACAATTACAAGTGCAGAATTAAACCGTAATCCAAATGTAGGACCAGTAAATGCCTATGTTATATACTATAAGTATCAGGATAATAATATGCAAGAAAGAACTGGAAAGGATTTTGTAGCAAAGGTAGTTTATGACTATTTAATGGATAATAATACAGTTTCTATTATATGCTATAAGAAGCAATCTAGAATAAATTGTAAAGAAATATATGATAATTTAAAAGTGACTCGATTCTAATGAATTGAGTCTTTTTTATATGCTATAATAAATAGAGGTGTTATTATGGAAAATCTTAAGAAAAGATTATACCCAAATGGAATTGGTAATCCAGAGTATAGAAATATGGTTGGAATAGACCATTTAATTAAATCTTCAAGAGTTAGCATACCAAACATCAAAAAAGCCTGTAAAGAGGCTATTTTAGATGATTCGTTTGATATTTCAAACATTCCTTATGATGATCTTGTAGAATATCAAATATGCTATTTTATAATTGGGCTTTCAAAGATAAAAACATTTAATGAACAATTAGAGTTTATTTATAATAATGCCCATATCGCAAAGTCTTGGATGAGTGTTGATTTATGTAATCAATACTTAAAAAAGCCAAATATTAAAGAATATAAGAAATACTTCTTAAAGCTTATAGGGCTTAAAGGAGTATATGAAAGAAGATTTGGCTATGTTATAGGATTAAAGATGGCAAGAGATAAAGAGGCTTGTGATTTATTCCTATCTAATATAGTTGATGATGAAAGATATTATGTATTAATGGCTGAGGCTTGGCTTATTGCGGAACTTGGTATTTATCACTTTGATAGAGTTAAGGATTTTCTTTTGACATCAAATCTTAGCATAGCATTAAAAAGAAAGGCTATATCTAAGATGATTGACTCATATAGAATAAGTGATTTAAATAAGAACGTTTTAAAAGAAATAAGGTCTAGGCTATAAGCTAAATTGTGCTATAATTAGGCTATACTGTGGGAGGTGAGAGGTGTATGAAGAATATGAAGGCTTTTACTTATAAGCCCTTTTTAAGCTTTACAACACTTCGTATTGTAGCCTTAATAATATTTGGTATTACAAACCTCCTTTTAGCTACCTACCTTCTGATGTATACATCAGTTATTCCAGAAAGTAGTCTAAATCCTGATAATGCTTCAAATATATTTGATATATTTATAGGGCTTTTTGTATCAGGAGATCTTATAGATGCTGCATCAGATTATGCAGAGCTTATAAGCCTTAAGGATGCGGTTATGACCATATATTATGGTGTAAGGCTTGTACCACTTTTAATGACTATTGGTCTTTTTGGAAAGCTTGTGCAAAAAAGAGTAAATGTTAAAAGAATATTTATAGATTATGTATGCTTATCTATTATCTTTTATATATTTGAAATTACTATGTATTACACTATGCTTGAGCCTATGGTTGATACAGTAATGGATGCTGAAAATATAACACAAAGCACAAAGGATTTGTGCTATGATCTTATAAGCATGATAACAAGAGCTTACGCTAATGTTAACATGTTTATAGATCTTGCAGCCTGTGTTGTATTTTATAAGTTCTTTATGCTACGTCCTAAGAAGGATTTCTTTAAGAAGCATATGAGAATATATAGAGGACTTTCTTTAGTACCTTTAGTATTTGTTATAATGTCTATGGTATTACAGGGGCTTGAAAGAAAGTATATACTTGATATGCCATTTGCCCTAGGGGCAATGCTTTCAAGCCATGGTATATATGTATATTTAGTATTTATCTTCCTTTGTGTTTTTTATAAGTATATGTATAAAAAGGAAAAAGAGGAGTTTTTCTATTATCCTGATGAGGGAATTGGATTATTCTTTTATAATTCCTATTTAATTATATTTATAATTATTGTCTCTATTGTATCTAGAATACTTGGTATGTTTGATTCCTTAAGGGATTTTGGATTAGGATATGGAAGAAGCTATTATTTAGTATCTCCTTTAATAGTATTCTATAATCATAAAATAAGAGCTAGATTTAGATTTTTAAAGCTTATATATTTTATGTATTATATGGTATTGTTCTTAATACTTTTTGGAATGTATAGTGAGATACTTGATTATATACATTTAGTAATAAAGGCTCTTGCGAGCTCTTAATGGTAAGGATTAAATCCTTACCTTTTTTAATGTATATTACTTTAAATATAATTTGGTAGTTGTTATAATATATTTGTATTTTGGAGGATATTATTATATGTTTCGTGAAATGAGAAGATTTAAACAAAAGGCTACACTTGAGGAGTGTATTAAGATACTTTGTGAGGAGAAAAGAGGAGTATTATCACTATCAGGTGATGATGGATATCCATATGGTATCCCTCTTGATTTTTATTACAATAAGGAAAATAATAAGATTTATTTTCATGGGGCTAAGGAAGGTCATAAGATAGATAGTATTAAAAGATGTGATAAGTGCTCATTTACACTTTGGGATAAGGGTGTAAAAAATGAGGGAGAATGGTTTTATCGTCTTACATCAGTTATAGTATTTGGCCGCATTAGGCTTATGGAGGATTCAGAGCTTGCGTATGATATGTGTAAAAATATTGGGCTTAAGTATAATCCATCAAAGGAGGATATTGAGCAGGAGATGATTCATTCATATCCACATGTTCAAATGCTTGAGCTATCTATTGAGCATATAAGCGGTAAGCATATAAAGGAGGAATAATTATGTTAAAAATATATGGACATCCTGATTGTCCAGATTGCAGAAATTGTGTTAAAAACTTTGATTTCTATAAGGTTGAGTATGAGTATTATGATATAAGAGAGCTTAAAAACCTTAAGCAGTTTTTAATCTATAGAGATACTAACCCAAGAGTATTTGATAGATTAAAGATGATTCATGATATTGGAATCCCTTGTATAGTAGATGATGGGATTGTATTTACTGACTGGGAGGCTTATTTAAAGTATTATAATCATGAGCCTATTGATTATGAGAATGAAAGCTGTAGTATTTTGCATAAAAATTGTTAAAAGGCCATTTTTAATGGCTTTTTTATTTATTAATATATTTTTTCTTTTAAAATAATTTTATAAATGATATAATTATAAAGTATTTATACATTTTAGAGTCTTTAAATGTATTTGAAAGGAATTTGTAATATGAATGTAAGAGATGAATTTTCAAAGAATATGGTTTCAACACAAGAGCTTCCTACTCCAGAAGAAGTAAGAGCTATGTATCCTTTATCTGACGAGCTAAAGGCAGTAAAGGCTAAGAATGACGAGGAGATTAGAAAGGTTTTCACTGGAGAGAGTGATAAGTTTATTCTAATCATTGGACCTTGCTCAGCTGATAGAGAGGACGCTGTGCTTGAATATGTTAATAAATTAAGAAAGGTACAGGAGGAGGTTAAGGATGTTTTAGTTCTTATCCCTCGTGTATACACTGGAAAGCCAAGAACTACAGGAGCTGGATATAAGGGAATGATTCACCAACCAGATCCAAATGCAGAGCCTGATATGCTAAAGGGACTTGTAGCAATAAGAAAGCTTCAAATGGAGATTATTGCCCAAACAGGATTTAGCGCTGCTGATGAGATGCTATACCCTGAAAACTATGCATATGTATCTGACCTATTATCATACATTGCAGTAGGAGCTAGATCTGTTGAGGATCAGCAGCATAGACTTCTAGCATCTGGTATGGATGTACCAGTTGGTATGAAGAACCCTACATCAGGAGACCTTTCAGTTCTTATGAACTCAATTAGTGCCGGACAAGCACCTACAACATTTATCTACCGTGGTTGGGAGGTAAATACTCTTGGTAATGATTTAACTCACGTAGTACTTCGTGGATATGTAGATAAGGGTGGAAAGACTCATCCTAACTACCACTATGAGGACCTACAGCAGCTATCTGATTTATACAAGGCTAAGGATTATAAGAATCCTGCAGTTATCGTTGACTGTAACCACTCAAACTCTGGAAAGAAGTTTATGGAGCAAATCCGTATTGCTAAGGAGGTTCTACACTCAACAAGACATAATGAGGATATTCATAAGCTTGTAAAGGGACTTATGATTGAGTCATACCTAGTTGATGGAAACCAAAAGCCAGGAGATGGTGTATATGGTAAGTCAATTACTGATGCCTGCCTTGGATGGGAGAAGACTGAAAAGCTTATTAAGCAAATCGCTGATTTAAGAAGAGGAATTATTGATTAACAAAGTAAGATTTTTATAGTTGGCTACAAAGGAATGATTTTTTAAAATCAGACCTTGTAGCCTTTTCTTATTAAATCATTTTTTAATCCTAAGTTCGTACTTCAAGTAACTTTTTTTGAATTGTATGTAAGAATAGTGCTAATTGACAAGATATAATAAAAAATCGTCTATTTTCTTTTGGTGAAAGTATAATTAAATATAAATGTTTAAGACAGTTGGTAGTATTATTTTTGAAAAAATGATAAAATATGACTAGTAATCATGAGCGGAGGAATTACTATGAGAATTGTTTTACCTAAGTACATTATTAGATTTGAATCGAAGGTGTACTTATTTATAAGATATAACCTTAATTTTAAAGAGGTTAGTGAATAATATGTCTGAAAGAAAAGAATTTTTAACTGAACAAATAATTACATATTTGGGAAATAAGCGTTCGCTTTTAACGTTTATTGATAATGCTATAAAGGTCGTTTTAAAAGAAATTGGTTCAAAGAAAATAAATACTTTTGATGTTTTTGCAGGATCAGGGATAGTTTCAAGGTATTTAAAACAATATTCTAATATACTGTATACAAATGATTTAGAAGATTATAGCTATACAATTAATAAGTGTTATTTGTCAAATGAAGATGAAATAGATTTAGATACTTTAAGAAAATGGTATGACTTTGTTATAAATAAAATAAATAATAGCCCCTTAATTAACAATGGGTTTATATCAAAATTATATGCTCCAGATGATGATTTAAATATTAAAGAAGGGGAAAGGGTTTTTTATACAACTAGAAATGCTAAATATTTGGATTCGGCGCGACAATATTTAGAAGAAGTTCCTGAGCCATATAAAACTTTGTTATTGGGGCCATTATTATATGAAGCATCAACTAAAAACAATACTTCAGGTGTATTTAAAGGATTTTATAAAAATTCTAAAACACACATTGGGCAGTATGGTGGTGATGGCAAAAATGCTTTACAAAGGATATTAGCAAATATTGAACTGAAAATGCCTGTGCTAAGTAATAACCATTGTGAGGTACATGTTTTGCAAGGAAATTCGAATGAAGTTTGTAAGATTGTACCTCATGTGGATTTAGCCTACTTGGATCCACCATATAATCAGCATCCTTATGGTTCTAATTATTTTATGTTAAATCTTATTAATAATTATAAAGAACCTACTATTATTTCTAAAGTTTCTGGAATTCCTACAGGATGGAATAAATCAGACTATAACAAGAAGAATAAAGCCCTTGAATCCATGAAAGATTTATGTCAAAAATTAAATGCTACATATATTTTAATTTCTTACAATTCAGAAGGTTTTATTACGTTTGATGAGATGGTATCTATGTTAGAAGAATTAGGAAATGTGAGAGCTTTTGATAAAAAATATAATGTATTTAGAGGTTGCAGAAACTTAAGAAATAGGGACATTCATGTTAAAGAATACCTATTTTTACTAGTAAAGGAGAAAGACTAATATGCTTGGAGATGTTTTAAAGAGAGAAATATATAGGTTGAAATATGCTTCATTGAAAAAGGTTGGCCAAGATGCTTTTTGGGTTATACTAAGAGAAATAGCTGTTAAAGAAATCATTGAGTACAATTCTCCTATTGATAGCGATACTATAATCCCATTATATTACGATATAGTTTGTGATAACTTGGATAGTATTCCACAATATTTTCAAGAAATTTTGCCTTCTAATAAGCAAGAAAGATTTAGGGTTATTATTAGAAATCTATTTAGTAGTAATGCTTTTCATCCTGATGGGTTGGCAAATCAAGATGGAATATATGCTTATAAAGAAATTAATGAGTTTAAAAAGGGTGAAAGAATAGTTTACCAAAAAGCATAATTTGGAGGTGGCGATAGAATGATTATAAAAAATAATACTATATCTTCCGAGTATGTAAAACTTTATGATTGGCAGGATAGAAAAATAGGAATTCCTATTTTTCAAAGGTTTTACGCATGGAAAGAAAAAGAAATTGTACAATTTAAAGAGGATTTATTGAATGTTATTGCTGACAAAAACAGTCAGTTTTATTTGTTAGATTTTATATATTATGAAGAAGATGGAAAAATAAAGTTTGCTGATGGCCAACAAAGAATTGTAACACTAAATAATTTGATTAAGGCTATAAAAGACGTCTCAATTGAATTAGGTATTGATGTAGAGGATATCGAACTATTTGATATTTCGTATGATGTGTTTTCAAATCAGAAAAAATATGAAACGCATTTTTACAATTATGTAACTTCTCCTTTCAAAAAAGTATATTTAGATTTATACAGTTATGTCAAATCAAATGTTGATAAAATAAACGATATGGTGAAGGTTATAAAGAATAATATATATGTCTATATGAAAAAGTGTAGCAATGCAGATGATGCATTCAATATTTTCCAACAAATAAACACAGGAGGGAAGCCTTTATCAAAGGACGAAGTTATTAAAACAGCTTTAGATCAATTTTCATTGGCATATGGAATAAGGTTTGATACATCAAAAATGAAAGAGGTGAGACAATCCTTGATTAGTTTTTATAAACTCAAATCTTCAAATTATGAAAAAAACTTTGATAATATGGAAATTATCACATTTTTGAGAGAGTATGTAACAAAAAATAGGGATACTTATCAAGATTTTGTTGATACTATTACATTACTTAGTACGATTGGTAATAGTCCTATTAGATATGTAATCAATTATATAAATCGTAATACTCTTCTAGATGTTTTAAATATAATGGCAATGAAACATATTGATATCAATACTAACCATGATTATTTAATCAAGGTTATGATACCACTATGTATGATGAGTATTGTATTAAGCCTAAATGGTGGAAGTCCAAAGACATTTAGATATTTGTTAAATGAAATAGTTGATGATATAAAGAGTGGAATAGGACCAGCTACTATTAACGCTAAACTTATTGATAAAATAAATACAGATAAAACAACTTGGCAAATTAATATAAACGATTTTTCTAATAAACTCGGAGACATTAATACGTCTAGAGGAATTAAAAAAGCATTATTGATAATTGATGTTATATATAGAAATGTTTCAGGAACGGTCAATGTTGATACAATTAACCTTGAACATATTTATCCTCAAAATCCGGATTCTGAATGGGCTGCTAATGGATGGCCATCACATAGAGAGCAACAAAAGGTATTAATAGATAATATTGGAAATTATTTATTATTATGTGATAGTGTTAATAAACAAATTCAAAATCAGTATATTACTCATAAGATTGTAAAATATAATAGTATTATTACAAGGGATATATTACTTCAAACTCCGATGAATACAGTGGATTTTGCTAGATTTGAAAACGAACAGGAATCATACATTGATTATCGAAAAGATGAAATTGCTAAATCAATTCAAGTAAATTTACCCTTGGGAAGGGTTTTAATAAGGAATTAATAAGTATATGAAAAAGAAAGTAAAAAAACCAAATGAAATAATAATTAATGATAACTACATTGTCTCTTACGAAAATTATATAAAAATTTCTAACAAGGAAAAGTATTTTAAAGACGTGTTTATATCTATACTTAAAGATAATTATGATGATAGCGTAATTAGACTTGTTGATATTAAGTCGGAATATTTAAAACGTCTATCAAATGTGCTACAAAGTGATAAGAACTTAATTCAAATTTTAAAAAATTTAATAGGAAGTAATAAAGATAATTCAACCAGCTTAGTTAGAGATCCTAATGTTGATTGGTATTATTGTAATGAAATGAAATCTGGTACTATAACAGTAACTCAATGTGAAAGAAAACCAATTCAATTACCCAAAAAATTAGAAAGGTCAAGGAAGAAAAAGTATTTTGCTTTCTATTCTTCACTTTTAGAGGATTCTATAGTTACTGACTCTATTGAAGCAGAAATAGATAATTCAGCCAGTACAACTGATTCGTATGATTCAATTGATTTTACAAAAATTCCACTGAAAAAGATTAATTATATTGATAAACAAATTAGGTCTCAAAAAATAGGTGATGTAGGTGAGAAATATATTTTAGATATTGAGGAAAGAAATGTAAAATCTTTGAATATTGACGAAAAACCTATTTGGGTATCAAGAACTAATGATTCATATGGCTTTGATATTTTAACTTATAGAAAAAACGCAACAGGTATTATTGAAAAGGTTTATATTGAAGTAAAAACAACTAATGGTGGATTAGATAACATTTTTTATGTTACTGATATAGAATTAGCAGCAAGTAAAAAAATTAAAAATTATGTGTTAGCTCGTGTATATAATGCTGGTGATATAAAATTAATTACTCATAAAGAATTCAAGGGAGATTTATCACAAAATACTAATCTTGAAAAAGTGAATGAGAAATCTAAGTTTATTTATAAAATTAAGTAGTATTATGGTACCAGTGATAGAATCAAAGGTATTTTTAAAACCCAACCTAAAAATAGATAGATAACATATAATGGTTGTTGCAATGGTTAGACTTCGGTTCCCATTTTTTAATATATTATGGTATAATAATTATATAAGATAATCGATATTAATCTTAATATGGGAAGTGATTTATATGAAGCTAAATTTAACTGAAACACTATATGCCCTATCTAATGCCCTTGATACTGTCCAAAAGGAAATGGGTGGTATTTCAAATGCTCATGGTAAGCATGTTGCGGTATTATCATATCTTATTGGAGAAGGTCTTGGATATGATGATATTAAGCTAAATGATCTTGTAGGTCTTGCGATACTTCACGATAATGCCTTCACTGAGTATGTACGCGAGGAGTATAACAATGGTGAGCTTTTAGATTATGAGGAGCTTAAAAAGGAAGCTGTGTCTAAGGATGTTCGTGAAGGCTTTTTAAGAGAAGCAAGGCATAATGTTGTAGGAGAAGAGAATATTAAGCTTATTCCCTTCTCAACAAATGTTAAGAATGTAATTTTATATCATCATGAGAATGCCAATGGTACTGGACCCTTAAAGGTTAAGGAGCAGGATACACCAGAGATGGCTCAAATAATTCATATCGCAGATATTTTTGATGTTATGTTTGATATAAAGGTTATGGATTTGGATATGTATAATAAATCTATTGAAAGATTTAAAACATTTGAGTCTACACTATTTAGTAAGAAAATGTTAGACGCCTTTGTTAAATATGTAACCTTCAAGGATATTGAGCATATGCAGGATGTAGGAGAGATTAACTTCCTTAAGGAAAGGCTTCATACCTATGAGAAGGATTATAGTGATGAAGAAATTATGAATATTTGTGAGTTCTTTGGTAAGATAATTGACTATAAATCATCAACCACTAAGAGCCACTCCCTTGGAGTAGCCTCTAAGTGCTTAAGAATGGCAGACTACTATGGCTTTGATAAGGAGAAAAGAATTAGATTCTATTTTGCTGGAGCCTTCCATGATATTGGAAAGCTTATGGTTACAAATGATATATTAGAAAAGCCAGGAGCTTTAACACCTATTGAATATAATAGAGTTAAAAACCATGCCTATTGGACATATCTATTATTAAGTGAGATTCCAGATATTGAGGATATTAAGAACTGGGCTGGTCGTCATCATGAAAAGCTTGATGGATCAGGATATCCTTTTGGTTTAAAGGAAAGTGATTTATCATTTGAGGATAAATTACTTGCAGTTATTGATATCTTCCAGGCTTTAATTGAAAAAAGAAGCTATAAGAAGGAGTTTAAGCTTTATGATACCTTTGCCATCCTAAGACAAATGGCAAGAGATAACTTTATTGATTCTAAGATAGTAGAGGATGTTATTAAGGTTTATTCTAAGGAGTAAAAGAAAAAGGAGTTTAAAACTCCTTTTTTGTTACTTAAGCTCATCAACACTCTTAATAATTACTCTTTTACCATCACTATCAATTGCGATATTTTCAATTTCAGCATCTGTAAGGTTATAGCAATATACCTTAGTATCATTTACTAAATAATACTTGTCATCATAAACCTTCTCATAAGCAATATTTAGTGTTCCACCACCACAGCATCCTGCAGATTGCTGTAGTGATATGGCCTCTTGACCATTTTTCTTGAAAAGCTTTTTTAAAAATTTCTTGGCATTATCTGTTACTATCATTTTAAATATCCTCCCACTCTATATCTTTATTATCCTAGAAAATGCATTAAATTAAAAGTAATATGCTTTTTGTGATATAATACTCTTGTTTTATAGGGTTGAAAGAAAGAGGTTTTATAATATGGCATGTACAACAATTTTAGTAGGAAAGAATGCTTCATATGATGGGTCAACTATGATTGCCCGTAATGATGATAATCCAAACGGTAGGTTTGCGGTTAAGAAAATGATTAAGGTTACAAAGGATATGCAGCCTAAGCTTTATAAGAGTGTAATAGGACATTTAGAGATTACTCTTCCAGATAATCCACTAGAGTATTCAGCATTTCCAAATGTTGATAAGGAGTCTGAGGGATTATGGCTTGCTCAAGGTATAAATGAGTGTAATGTAGGAATGTCTGCAACAGAAACTATCACTACAAATCCAAGAGTCCTTGGTGCAGATCCACTTGTTACATATAAAAAGGCAGAAGGAGATAATCCTGAGGTTCCAGGTGGTCTTGGTGAGGAGGATTTAGTTCTTGTAACACTTCCATATATTAAGAGCGCAAGAGAAGGAGTTAAAAGGCTTGGCTCATTACTTGAAAAGTATGGTACATATGAAAGTAATGGTATCGCCTTTAATGATAAGGATGAGGTATGGTTCTTAGAAACTATAGGAGGACATCACTGGATGGCTCGCCGTGTACCAGATGATATGTATGTTTCTATGCCTAACCAGCTAGGTATTGATTATTTTGATTTTGAGGATGCCTTTGGAAAGCAGAATGATTTCATGTGTTCAGCTGATTTAGTTGATTTTATGAATGAAAATCACCTAAATCTAAACCAAAATGGTGTAATAAACCCAAGACTTATTTTTGGTTCATATGATGATTCTGATCATGTATACAATACACCAAGAGCTTGGTTTATGGAAAGATACTTTAACCCAAGCCTTGGATTTGATGGTCCTATGGCTAAGTATAAGCCTGAGTCAAATGATATTCCTTGGTGTCTAGTACCAGAGCATAAGATTACAGTAGAGGATGTTAAGTATATCCTATCATCTCATTATCAAGGAACACCATTTGATCCATATTCAAGGTTTGGACGTCCTGAGGATAAGAGATATAGAGTTATTGGTATTAATAGAACATCTATCCTATCCTTATGTCAAATAAGAGGATATGAAAGACCTGAGCTTCAAGGAGTTTTATGGTTTACATTCGCATCTAACCCATTTAACGCATTTACAGCCTTTGTTACATCAGGGCATAATGTATCAAGCTACTATAAGGATGTAGAGCTTACACCACAAACATCTAATTTCTATTGGGCTAATAGAATTATTAGCGCCTTAGCTGATGCTCATTTTACATCTAACTCAATTCATATTGAGCGTTATCAGGATGCACTTCATTCATCTTGTCATTATCTATTAAATAAGCTTTCAAAGGAATTTAAGTCAATGGATGATGTTGAGCGTATTAATGAAGAAATTGCTCAAAGCTGTAAGAAGGAAACAGATAAGGTATTATCTAATGTCTTATATACATCATCAATGGAAATGAAGAATGCCTTTAAGCGTAGTGATAATTAATTACAATTAAGACCCGTATGGGTCTTTTTTGTGTTATAATTATAATATATCGTTTTGGGAGATGATTATATGACTAGAGAACAGACAATAATTAGAACGTCCGTATTTGGTATTATAGGAAATATAATCCTTGTTGTTTGTAAGGCTATTATAGGTCTTATTGCAGGATCTATTGCCATTGTATTAGATGCTGTTAACAACTTAACAGATGCGCTTTCCTCAATAATTACAATTATTGGTACAAAGCTTTCTAATAAAAGACCTACAAGAAAGCATCCGTTTGGTTATGGAAGAATTGAATATCTAACATCAACACTTATTGGATTCATTGTACTTTTAGCAGGTGCTACTGCGATTTTTGAGTCTATTAAATCACTTATTTCATCTACTAAGGATGGAAATAGTGCAGAATATAGTGTTGTAGCTCTTGTGGTTGTAGGAATTGCTGTAGTGTTTAAGATTATAATTGGTACTATTTTTATCCGTAATGGAAAAAGAGTTAATAGTGATTCACTTAAGGCCTCAGGAACTGATGCCTTAATGGATTCAGTATTATCATTTTCAACATTAGTAGCAGCTCTTATTACCTATTTTGCAAGTCCAAGCTTTAGTGTTGAAGCGGCACTTGGAATTATCATTGGTTTATTCATTATAAAGGCTGGTATTGATATTTTAAAGGAATCACTTTCTTCAGTTATTGGAGAAAGAAGCGATGCAGAGCTTGTTAAAAATATTAAGGAAACAGTTTTAGAGCATGATGAGGCTTTAGGATTTTATGATTTAATTATTAATTCATATGGTGAAAATAAGAAGATAGCTTCAGCCCATATGGAGGTTGATGAGAATATGACTGCTCATGAAATCCATATTATTACAAAGCACATCCAGGAGGATGTATTCGAAAGATATGGAGTAATCCTTACTCTTGGAATATATGCAAGAGAAAATCTTTCACCAGAAATAAAAAAAGATCTAGAGCGTATTATAAGTGCCTTCCCAGAGGTTTTAGAGATGCATGGATTCTTCGTTGATGAGGCAAACCTTGTTGTATCCTTTGATTTAATAATTGATTTCTGCTGTAATACACCAGAGCAGACTATATCAGATATTAAAGAGCAGATACAGGCACTATATCCAGCCTACAAATTCCTTGTAGTGCTTGATGCTGATATAACATAGGAGATATTTATTTTAAATAAATATGGTGCTATAATTATATTAGTTATAAATCGAGGTTTTAAATATGAAAATATTATTAGTTGTAAATGAGTTTTATGCTAAAACAAATGGACTTTCTATTTCAACCCAAAGATTTTGTGAGGAGTTTTTAAAGCTTGGGGCTGAGGTAAGAGTTTTATCTGGTAAAAGCTATGGAAAGACCTATTATAGTCTTGAGAAGAAGGAAATACATCCGTTTGAAGCTTTAATTGAAAAGCAGGGATATGTATTTGCTAAGGTTAATAAGAAGGTTATTAAAGAGGCATGTGAGTGGGCAGATGTCGTTCATCTTGAGGAGCCATTCTTTATTCAAAATACTACTGCAAAAATTGCTAAAAAAATGGGAAAGCTTATAACTGGTACATACCATCTATTCCCAGAAAATATTGTTTCATCAATTCACTTAGGACATTGGAGATTTTTAAATTACTGTCTAAACATTTGGTTTAGATCAATGTCTTATAAGTATTGTGAGTTTATCCAATGTCCTACCCAAACTGTAATGGATAGATTAAAGAAGAATAATTATAAGGCTGATATGGAGGTTATAACAAATGGTATAACTCCAGATAGAATTCTTGCTCGTACTAATAAGCCTTTAGAATATGAGGATAAGATGGTTATCCTATCTGTTGGAAGATTTAGTGTTGAAAAGAATCAAAAGACTTTATTAAAGGCCTTAAACCTATGTCATCATAAGGATAATATTGTCCTTATTATGGCAGGACAGGGTCCTTTAAGGAAGAAATATGAGAAGCTTGGATCAAAGCTTTTAAATAAGCCAATTATGAAGTTTATGACTCGTGAGGAGCTTATGAATGTTACATCATATGCAGACCTTATTGTTCACTGCGCTGATGTTGAGGTTGAGGGTATGAGCCTTATGGAGGGATTTGCAGGAGGATGTGTTCCTATTATTGCAGATTCTAGATTAAGTGCAACATCTCAATATGCTATTTCAAAGAACAACAAGTTTAAAGCAAGAGATTATAAGGAGCTTGCGAAAAGAATTGATTACTGGTATGATTCACCAGAAAAGCTTAAGGAGGCTTCAGAAAATTATCAAGCTTGGGCTTCAAAGCTTACCGTTGAAAAATCAGCAATTAGAATGCTTGAGATTTGGAATGAGCGTTTGGAGAAAAGAAATAATAAATAAAAGAGGATTATAATGAATCAATTTCAAAGAACAGCCTTACTGCTTGGTGAGGATAATATAGAAAAACTAAATAATAAGACTGTAGCTATCTTTGGAGTTGGTGGCGTTGGAGGGTATGTATGTGAGGCCCTTGCAAGAACTGGTGTAGGACACTTTGTTCTTGTAGATAATGACAAAGTATCTCTAACAAACATAAATCGTCAGATAATCGCAACCCACGATAGTATTGGTATGCCAAAGGTTGATGCTTGTAAGAAAAGAATATTATCTATTAATCCTAATGCCACAGTTGAGGTATATAATACCTTCCTACTTCCTGAAAATAGTAATATCTTTGATTTTAAAAAATATGATTATGCCATAGACTGTGTAGACACAGTCACTGCCAAAATAGAAATAATATTAAAGGCAGAGGAGGCAGGTATTAATGTTATTTCATCTATGGGAGCTGGAAATAAGCTAGACCCACAGGCCTTTAAGGCTTGTGATATCTATAAAACAGATACAGACCCTTTAGCTCGTGTTATGAGATATGAGCTTAGAAAAAGAGGAGTTAAAAAGCTAAAGGTAGTATATTCTACTGAAAAGCCAATAGCAGTAGACTCTACATCTATAGATGAGGATAAGGGAGTAAGAAGAGCACTACCTGGTTCAAATGCATGGGTTCCTGCATCATGTGGTCTTTTAATTGCATCTGAGGTTATAAAGGATTTAATAAAATAAAAAAAGCACCGTGGGGTGCTTTTTGTTTACTTTGTAGTAGCAATTAGGGTTGCTACCTCAAGCATTTTAGTCATTTCGTTAAGGTCAGCATACTCAAAGACTCCATGCTCATTATACCCACCTGTACCTAGGTTTGGTGTATTAATTCCCATAAATGTAAGCTGAGAACCATCAGTACCACCACGAGTAGCAGCACAAAATACATCAACACCAGCACTCTTATAAGCATTTAAGGCCTTATCAACACATCTCATATCCTTTTCAATTAGAACTCTCATATTCTTGTATTGATCCTTTATTTCAACACTTACTGAATTAGGATATTTTTTATTTAAGAAAAGAGCTGCGTTATAGAATTCCTGCTTTTGCTTTTCTAGTAAATCTAGGCTATGGTTTCTTATAATATAATGCATTGATGCACTACCAATAGAACCAGTAATTTCTGTAAGATGATTAAATCCATCATATCCTTGTGTATATTCAGGTCTTTCATTTGGATTTAATAGGCTATTAAACTCCATTGCAACTAAAGAAGCATTAATCATCTTATCCTTTGCAAATCCAGGATGGATTTCAAATCCTTTAATATTTACTGTAGCCTGTGCCGCATTAAATGTTTCATAAGAGAACTCACAAGGATCTCCTCCATCAACTGTATAGGCATAGTCTACAGGGAATTTTGATGTATCAAACTTTAAAACTCCTGTACCAATCTCCTCATCTGGTGTGAATGCTACATGTATTTCTCCATGAGGAAGATTCTTTGTGATGATATCCTCAAGCATCTGCATAATAATAGCTACTCCACCCTTATCATCACAACCAAGAACTGTTGTACCATCAGTTGTAATAAGGGTATGACCTATTTGCTTCTTTAAAGAAGAAAACTCATCTTGTGATAAATACTTATTAGTATTACCAAGCCTTATAGGTGTACCATCAAAAACTACAACATTAGGCTTAACATTGCTACCTGATAGCTCAGGTATTGTATCCATGTGAGCTAGAAAACCAATTTTATCATATCCCTTTTGGTTTGCAGGAAGAGTTGCGTATACTGTACAGTATTCGTTAATCATAACATCCTTAAGACCAAGTCCTATTAGCTCATCCTTTAGGATGTTTGCTAAATCAAATTGCTTTTTAGTTGAAGGAGTACAATCTGCATTTTTATCATCAGACATTGTATCAACCTTAACATATTTTAAAAATCTATCTAATAATGACATAATAAAACCTCCAAGTAATACCTATTATAGTCTTTAGAGATGAAAAAGTGAATTAAAAAGATTTTATTATAAGATATTTTTTTATATAATAATATTAGTGGGGATAGAAAAGGGCGGTATTATGATAAGATTTGTAAATGATAGTGATTATAAGGATATCACAGATATCTATAATTACTATATTAAAAACACAGCAATTACCTTTGAAGAGGAGGAGCTATCATACTCCAAAATGAAGGAAAGAATTGACTCTATTAAGAATATTTTCCCATATATTGTATATGTAGAGGATGGTAAGGTTTTAGGGTATGCATATTTATCTTATTTTAGCGAGAGGAGTGCATATCGCTTTTCAGCAGACCTTTCAATATATTTAAAGAATGGGCTTATTAATAAGGGTATTGGCTCTGCCCTTTATAAAAGGCTTGAGGAGATAGCCATGGAAAAGGGATTTAAAAAGATTATTTCTTGTATCACATTATCTAATGAAAGAAGTATATCATTTCATGAAAGAATGGGATTTAAGGAATGTGGAAGAATGCTTAATGTAGGCTATAAGATGAATGCTTGGCATTCAGTAGTTTGGATGGATAAGGATATATGATTAGATTAGATTTTATTGAAGGACATGAGGATATAAAGATTTATCAGGATACTGATATGTTTTTAATTAATACTGATACAACTGTTTTAGGTGAGTTTGTTGAGGTATATAAAAATGATACTGTACTTGATATGGGTACTAACACAGGAGCGTTATTATTATATGCTTCTAGATGGAATCCTAAAAAAATGATTGGAATTGATATAAACACTCGTGCCTTAGAGCTTGCAAAGAAGAATATGGAGCTTAATAATATAGATTATTGTACTCTTAAGGAAGCAAATATTTTAACCTACAGGGAGGATCCTGTAGATGTAATTATTTGTAATCCTCCATATTTTAAAACCGATGAGGCTAATAAGGCAGATAATAAATATAAGAATCTTGCAAAGCATGAATCACTATTTACATTATCTGAGCTTATTGATAGTATCTCACGTAATCTTAAGGATAATGGTACACTTTATTTCTTATATCTTACATCTCGTATGGATGATTGTATGATTGAGCTTAGAAAGCATAATCTTTGGCCAAAGGTATGTAAGATGGTTTTTGATGATAATAAGAAATATAGCAATGTTTTTGTTGTAAAATGTAAGAAAAATGCTAAACAGGGTATGGTTATGGAAAAGCCTATTATCATTAAAAGATAATAGTGATATAATTAAGAAGAAGGGATTGATATTATGAAAGAGTTTAAGAAGAATACGTGGTTTTATCCACTAGCAGTAGCCATTATTGGTACATATAATGAGGATGGTAGCGCAAATGCTATGAATGCAGCTTGGGTTTCAATTTACGATTACAATACAGTAATCTTAAATCTTGCAAAGCATAGGACTACCCTAAACCTTATAAGAGATAAGGCCTTAACAATCTCATTTGCGACTAAAAAAACTATAGCACAATCTGATTATGTAGGAATTGTATCAGGAGATAATGTTCCAGATAAGGTTAAAAAGGCAGGCCTTACTGAGGTTAAGGCTCCAAATGTTAATGCACCTTTATTTAAGGAGTATCCATTAACACTTGAGTGTACTGTACGTTCTGTTGATGATGACTATCATGTAATTGCAGATATAGTTGCAATTCAAGCAGATGAAAGTATATTAACTGATGGGAAAATTGATCCTAAAAAGCTTGAGGCAGTATCCTTTGATCCAGTTAACCATAAGTATTTATTACTTAGTGGTGAAGTGGTTGCGGATGCATTCAAGATTGGTCAAACATTAAATAAGTAATGAAAAAGGCTCGCTTGAGCCTTTTTTGTTACCTACACTTGTTTTAATTAAAGGTTTTATGTGATATAATTAATTAAACAGGTATTAATTAAATGGGGTGTTATTATGACTAATGAGTTTTTTGAACAACTACATGCAGACCCAGATGAGCTTACTAGAATATTTAGAAGAGATGCCATTATGTTTTATGCCGAGCATCTAATTGAGCAAAATGTACCTTTTACATTTGCTATTCTAGATATCGATAATTTTAAGCTTGTAAACGATAATTATGGACATCAAATGGGAGATGAGGTCCTAAAGATTGTTGCTAAGTCATTGCAAAAGGAGACAGATGGTAAAGGGTTTGTCGGAAGATATGGTGGAGATGAGTTCATCTTTGTTTTCCCATATCTTGTAGATTATGATACTGTCTGGAAAATATTATTTAGAGTATTAAAATCTGGAACAAGACTTGAGTTTAGTGAAAGCTCAATCAATATTTCATATACTATGGGATGCTCTCGCTTCCCAGAGAACACAACAAATATTGATGAGCTATTTACATTAGCTGATAAGGCTTTATATAGAGGTAAGGTAAAGGGAAGAAATTGCTTTATAATCTATCTACCAGAGAAGCATGCAAATATTGCTCTTCAAACATTCAGAGAAAAGGTTTATTCACCAATTCATCTACATGCTAAGATTTTTAATATTTTAACCAATGAAAAGAGAAGCGTTGATGAAAATATTAAGCAGGCAATAGATTTTGTGGGACCATATCTTTTAATAGATCATTTATGTATTGAGGATAAGGATGGATTAAGGCATGAATACTTCCAGCCTTTATTTAAGGATAGAGTATATGCTCCATTTGGAGTAGAGTCAGTAGTAGAATATGTATCTGATAATGGAGTATTCTATGAAAATACAGTAATTGGATCTAAGCATTTAGAATCAAAGCTTTATAAGAGCTTTGTAGAGCAGGGAATATATGCAGAGTTTATTTGTATTCTAAGGGCTTATGGCAAGGTGTTTGGAATACTAAGAGCGGATATGGTATCGGTTGATACAGGACGTATTTGGCAGAATGAGGACTTAGTATTATTAGAGAATCTTGCTAATATTATGTCTATGGCACTCTATATTGATAGTCTAAAGAAATAGCTTTAGGGGGAGATATTTATGAAGAGGGTAAAAAAGGTTTTATTAATAGTCCTTGTAGCCTGTGTATTATTCATAGCAAAAAACTCCTACGCCTATTCATACATGTCTGATAAAACAGAAACTAATTATGGTCAGGAGGATGGATTATCATCTATAATCGCTAATGATATTGTTCAAACTAATGATGGATATATTTGGATTGCACAATATGTAGGGCTTACAAGATATAATGGTAAATCATTTGATTGCTTAGATGTTACAGATAATAATATAGAGCTTACAGGATGTCAAACCTTGGCAGCTGTTGATGATGAGCTTTATATTGGAACACAGAAGGGCTTAATTAAATATGATGGTTCAGAATATACTAAAATAGAGCTACTTAATAGTGAGTTTAGTGTATATGATATTGATACAGTAGGTTCTTATGTAGTATTTGCTACATCAATGGGAACCTATAAGTACAATAGAATAAATGGAGAATGTAGTATTTGTAATTCATTCTCATCAGCTTCAACTGAGTCAATTGATCTTGGAGTTGGTTCAACAATAGAAACATTCTACTATATTACAAAGGATAATGTTATATATAACAACGCATCAGCCTCTAGTGCTTATTATGATTCTTTGGAAAAACCTGCAAAGTGTATTACAGTAGTAGGATCTAATGTCTATATTGGGTCTAATAACGGACATTTAATTATAAACAAAACAAAGGATATTGAAATCTGTGATGGATATTCAATAAATGATATTTTCTATTATAAGGGTGCTTTATATATCGCAACAGATAATGGGTTATATTATTATGATTTTACCACTGTAGAGGAGATTGCTGATAAGCTTGAATGCTCTAAATCTATTGAATCCCTATTCTTTGATTATGAGGGAACACTTTGGATTTGCTCATCTGAGACAGGAGTTTCAAAGATTACTGAAAATGAGCTAATGGATTATTTCTATGAATATCAGGTATCAGCTTGGTTTACAAGTAATGGAATTACAGGTGGATCATATACTGTAAATGCTATTACAAAATATAATGGTCTTACATATATAGCTACTGGTAATGGTCTTGCAGTTGTAAATGAGGAAACATCAGAAATTGTTGAAAATGATTTAACAGCCATACTACTTGATGTAAGACTTAGAGATTTAGCAGTATTTAATAATAAGCTATATATCGCAACCTATGGTAGTGATTATGATTTAATAGTATGGGATGGAACAAATATAACATATTATGATTCTACCTACCTTACAGAGGATGGAAGTGCATCAGCATCTGCAGGTCAGCTTAGATGTCTTGCGGTAACAGCTGATTACCTACTAATAGGTACGAACTATGGAATTACAAAATATGATGGTAATACATTTACATCTAAGGCCTTAGATGCAAGACCATTATACTTATATGTTAATGATGGTGTAATTTACTCTTGTATGGAAAATATTGGAGTTGTTATTATATCTGAGGATCTTGAGACACAAACAAGAATAGATGAGAATAATCACCCATCATTAAAGGTTT
This sequence comes from Acholeplasmatales bacterium, assembly GCA_024698125.1. Taxonomy (GTDB): domain Bacteria; phylum Bacillota_I; class Bacilli_A; order Acholeplasmatales; family Anaeroplasmataceae; genus UBA3206. The sequence goes on along the minus strand of JAILRQ010000014.1, from coordinate 10,317 downwards.
TATGTGTCGATGGAGTATTATTCTATAGTGATGCCTCTACATTATATTATTATGATGGTAATGGCATTCATACAGTTAATGCTAAGTTTAGTGGTACAATTGTTGAAATACTTTATATCAACAATACATACTATATTGGTACAGATTATGAGGTATATAAGCTTACAACAGATATCTTTGGAGATTTTGTAGACTATGAGGAAATAGGTACATCAAATGGTCTTAAATCAAGCCTTGTTGCTAATGCGTCTGGATATTATGATACAGATAGCAATTCCTATTATTTTGCAGGAAGCTCAGGAGTATATCTATACCAATTAGATTCAACAGCTTCTAAAACAACACCAATAAAGCTTGGTGTTGATTCAATCAATGTTGATGGTACTAGAGTATCAGGAGATACTATTAAGATGTCTAAGGATGCAAAGCGTTTAGTAATCTCTATCTCTGTATTATCATATAAGGTTGGATCAAATTATACTGCAATGTATAAGCTTGATGGTGTTGATGATAATTGGCAGCCATTAAGATCTAATGATTCTAATGAAATTACATATACTAACCTTGATGGTGGAGAATATACATTTACATTTAAGGTAGTATCTAGTGATGGTACTGAAGGATATAATACTATAAGTATTACCATTATTAAGGCTAAGCATTTTTATGAGCAGCCACTATTCTGGGTATTAATGATTATACTTGGAGCTACAGTATTAGCTCTTGGAAATGTTTTAATTATTAAGAGAAGGACAAATGCCTTAAAGAAAAGAGAGCTTGAGTATAAGCAAATTACAATTGAAGCTATGGAGGCGATTGCTCGTACAATTGACGCGAAGGATGAGTACACTAATGGTCACTCATCAAGAGTTGGTCAGTACGCAAAGATTATCGCAACAGAGCTTGGATTATCCAAGGATGAGGTAGATAATATATATTATATTGCTCTACTACATGATATTGGTAAAATTGCAATCCCACTTGAAATCCTAAACAAGCCAGGACGTCTTACAGATGAGGAATATGAAATCATAAAGACACATGCGGCTAAGGGTGGAAAGATATTAAAAGGAATTACAACAATTCCAAATATCGCAGATGGTGCTAAATATCACCATGAAAGATATGATGGTAAGGGATATCCTGAAGGATTAAGTGGAACAGATATTCCATATACAGCACGTATTATCGCCTGCTGTGATGCCTTTGATGCTATGGCTACACGTAGATCCTATAAGGAGCCTTATACAAAGGAAAAGATTATTCAAGAGTTTGAGAAAGCTAAGGGAACTCAGCTTGATCCAATTATCGCAACCGTTGTAATTGATCTTATAAAGAATGGTAAGCTTGAAATAAATAATGGATTTGATCCTAAACTTAAAATAAATGATGTTAAGGATGAAACAAAAGCTACAGCTAAGGAAGAGAATTGATTCTCTTCCTTTTTTATGAAAATATCAGTTGTTTTTTCAACAAGAGATATTTATATGGTATAATATTAGTCGAGGTGTTAGTATGAAGGTTTATAAGGACTTAGATAAAATTAAAATAGGTAATGCTACAACAGATGTAGTTGAGGGAACACTATGTCTTGAGGGAGGAGCATTTAGAGGAATATATACAGCAGGAGTATTAGACTATCTTATGGAAGTGGGAATTAACATAAGAAATGCAATTGGTGTAAGTGCAGGGGCTCTAAATGGTATGAGCTATATTGCAGGTAATATGGGAAGAAATGCCTACTGTGATCTTAAGCATCGTCACAATAAAAGATGGATTGGTAAAAGACATTTATTTAAGAACGGTGGAATAGTAAATTATAATTTCTATTTTACTGATCTTCAAAAGGAAATACCATTTAACTTTGATAGATTATATAAGGGTGACCGTAAGCTTATTAGTGTTGTAACTAATATGCGTACAGGAAAGCCTGAATATTTTGATAATCATAATAGCTTAATCATAAAGGCTACTAAGGCCTCATCATCAATGCCATTTGTATCAGAGCCTGTAAAGATTTTAGATCAAAAATATCTTGATGGAGGATGTGCTACAAAGCTTCCTATAAGATATGCCCTTGAAAAGGGATATGAGAAGATTGTATTTGTAGGTACTCGTCCATTAAGCTTTAGAAGAGAGCTAAGCTCAAAGGGAGATACTATTACAAAGCTTACATATCGTAAATATCCTAAGTTTGTAGAGGCTATGAAGAATACAGATAGGCTTTATAATGAGGATATGGATTTAATTGAGTCATTAGAGAAGGAAGGAAAGATATTTACAATCTGTCCTACAAAAACTATTGAAATAGACCGTCTTGAAGGCGATATGGATAAGCTTGGTTCCTATTATTGGCTTGGATATAACGACTGTAAGGCAAAGCTTCCAGAGCTTAAAAAGTTCTTAAATATCGAATAATATAAGTAGGATTATACCATTTTTCGAAAATTATTATAAATATGTAGTATTTTCTTACCACATTTTATAAATTCGTCTATGATAATTCTTGAAAAGGAAATATCTATATTGTATAATTAAGTTGGGTTCAGTGGAGAAGAAAGAAAATATTTGGTTTTTTAGGGAAAGGTGACTATACTTTTATAGCCACCTTTTCTCTATATTTTACAAAAGATTAAATTATGATATAATGGATTAGGTGATAAAAATGAAAATTAAAAAGAGTAAGACAGAATTATATCTAGCACCATTACTTGATATTATCATGGGAGTATTAATCATGATATTCAAGGGTGAGGTTATAAGATGGGCAGCATTAGCATTAGGTATTATTGTTGTAGTAATGGCAGCTATAAATATTATAGGTGATATGAAATCTAACAATAATCAAGCTACAGTGTTTGATGTAGCACTAATACTTATTGGAGCTTTAATAATTGTGTTTGCTGGAGCATTTGCGGCAGCAATAAGAATTATAGTAGGAGTTCTATTAATGTGCTATGGAGTATTAAAGCTATTATCTATAATGGATGCACTACCAAAGCAAATAAAGATTATACTTATTGTAGAAGCAGTATTATACTTTACAGCAGGAATCCTATTATTCCTTGATAAGAGTGTTTTGTATTATATCCTTGGAGCAATTCTTGTATTTAACGGAGTTGTAGATATCCTATATTCTATGGCTGAGGCTAAGCTTATTAATGAAGAGGAAAAGAAGAACAACCCTCATAGTGACGCAATAGATGCTGAAATTAAAGAAAAGTAAATAATTCGTAAAAGTGTCGATATTTATTCGACACTTTTATTTTGTATTTAAAGATTATTAGAACAATTTAGCCTAAATTTGTATGAATTTGTCCTAAAATATGTAAAAAAAGGTCGAAAATACACAAAATCGCCAAAAAAATGTTGACAAGCCTCAAAAAGTAAATATAATGTATTATAGATAGTGTTTGCCAATTGGGCTTTGTAACCCCAATTAAGAGCTATAAAACATTATCATATTGAAGAGAAAAGGATATAAACTGAACATGAAAAAGATTGGATTTTTTGTTGCTGCCACAGCAGCAATCTTAAGCTTCTCAATTTTTGGGCTTAACACTAAGACTGTTAATGCAGCTGATGAGGATCAAACATCAGAAGCGACTACATTAACACAAGAGGAGATTTGCGAGCTTGCAACATCTTCTACAACAAATACTTTAAACGCAAAGAGCAGTAGCTCTAGCTATACATTATCAGCAGGAGATTCTATCGATGGTACAATTTACTCAACAGGTAAGGAAGCACAAGTAGAAAAGAATAAGAAGGAATATAGCTATGGAACTTCTTTATTCGATTATGCTATAAAGCTTGGTTCATATAATCTTAATACTACAAAGAAGTATGGAACTAATTATTTAGAGTTTACATTATCTAAGCCAATGAATCTTGAGTTCTATACATCAGTATCAAAGGATGGAGATTCAGGATTTACAGTTTCAGAGGTTGAGTATGATTCAGATTCTACATATACAGTTTTAAATAACTATTCAACAGCAGCTGCTTTAGTAAAGAATACCTTATATAGACTTGTATACGCCTTAGCTGCAGGAACTTATCATATTGGTGTTCCAGGAATTACTTCATATATTTATGGAATCTATTCTGGTGATGCCCAAAATACTGATGATTTAACTGCTTCAAATGTAGATAACATTGAGGTTAATGAGACTGTGTCAGCAGATTCAATGGATTGTGTATATAACGATTCTAATTTTAAGCTAGTATATTTTGTATATACATTAAACAATGTTACAGATAAGGATTCTGTAGCTACAACATGTACTCGTACCCTAACTTATGCAGATGGTACTACATATACATCAACTATTAATAAGTCATTAGTTAACTATGTTACTTATAATGGTAAAGTTATAGCTGGATATGAGGCACAAGAGGACACTTATTATATAGCTTATTCTATAAAGATTAAGAATTGTGAAGACTATGATGGTCTAAGTGTTACTGTAGATTTCAATGCTGAAATTGATGGTGTAACAACTGACTTATCTCAATCTTCATCATATACATTTAATTATCAAGCATAAGAGGCATAATAATGAAGGAATACAAAAAGCCAATCATTATAGATGAAGCAATAGAGATTGAAGATGTAATCGCTGCCTCACCTAATGGTGATACATTTGATGTTAATAATAGCGATGATATTATCGGAGGATAAAAAATAGAGATTTTATAATCTCTTTTTTTTAGGCCGTTATTTATATATTCTATCTTTTGTGCTAAAATATAATTAGCTACATATAACTTGTTATATGAAATATCAAATTGTATAGAGGGAATAAAGATTATGGGAATAAATAAAGGATTTTTCTTAAAGAAGGTTGGTAAGGAATATATGATAATTCCTACAACTAATTCTAACGTAGTTATGAACAAAATATTTAACATAAACGAGGTTGGTGCAGATATTTTTACATGCCTTGAAAAGGGTAAGTCTATTGATGAGACAGTCTCTTCTTTATTAAAGGAATACGATGTTAATGAGGATACATTAAGAGAGGATGTATTAGACTTTGTAGAAGAATTAAGAAAAAGAGGAATCTACAATGATTAAAATGGAGGATATGGAGCCTCTTATTAAAGAAACCTTACAATCTGGTAAGGCTTTTTCATTTCCTAATAAGGGAGTATCTATGTGCCCTATGCTTCATACAGGAGATTTAGTAACTATTGAAGCCTTAAATAAACCTTTAAAAAAGGGTGATATTTTATTATATAAAAGACCTAATGGTCAATTCATCTTACATAGAGTAAGAAGAATTAAAAGAAAGAAGAATATATTTTATTGTGTTGGAGATCACCAATACAAGGTAGAAAAGAATATTGATATGAATTCCATAATTGGAATTCTTACATCATATAAGAAAAAAGGAAAGGATAAGGAATATAATCTTAAATCTTTTAGATATAAGATATATAAGCTATTAGTACGAATTAGCTTTTTAAGATTAATCTTTAGTAGGGTGTGTAAATGAAAAAGAAATATACAATAATACTTTCCTTTATCGCATGCGTTAATGCGATAGTCCTACTAATACTTCCATATCTTGCAAAATACTTAGTAGACTGTGCAGAAGAGATTATTAAGGATAGTAGTGTAGGATATAGTGAGTTTAATAAATATTTAATCCTAATGATTATTTTTGGAATTCTTACAATAGTTGGAAGATTTGCTTATAATCTAACATTCTCAAGGTTTGATTTAAGGATGCAGAAGGATTTAAGAGAGTCATTATATGATAGCCTTATTTATAAGGACATCAATACCTTAAATAAATATCATAGAGGAGAAATAGAAGCTCTATTTATAGGTGATGTTGATAATATATGTGAGGCATATCTTGATGCAATTCCAGGTATCGTACGTTCTATTGCAAGAGCATTGCTTGCAATAGCGCTACTTATAATTATAGGTGGTGCTAAATACTTCCTTGGAGTTGTACTTGTGGCCGGAATACTAATGGCACTTATCGCAAAGCTTTATTCTCGTATAATGAAGCCAAAGCATAAGGAGGTATTAGCCCTAGATTCTAAGGCTTCATCATTTGTGATTGAAACAATAGATGAGGCTAAGCTTATTCAAAGCTATAATGCCTATGATAATGCTAGAGCCTATTATAGAGAGCTTAATTATAAGGCCTATAAGAGTAGATCTAATCGTAATAAATGGAGCTATACATCAAGCTCTATAATGGGTGCTATGTCATCAATACTTTATGTATTTATGATTACACTTGGAGCCTATCTTATCTCAAAGAATAAGATATCCTATGGATCACTTGTAGCCTTACTTGCAATCCTAAATAATATCTACAATCCTTTTGTTATGATTTCACCACTTATAAATAGATATAACAAGGGTAAGGCTTCACTTGAGCGTATTAGTGAAATCTATAAGATGCCTGAGGCTATGGATAAGGATATGATTAATGATTTTGAAAGAATTGTAATTGATAATGTATCATACTCATATGATGATAGACCAAATGTAGTACATGACCTATCATATACAATAGGTAAGGGAGATATTGTAAGAATATCTGGTCCTTCAGGAATTGGTAAATCAACAGTTTTAAGCCTTATTTTAGGTTTTAATAAGCCACAAAGTGGTAAGGTTACATTTGACTTTGATGGAGCCTCTTATGAGGCATCATTTAAGACAAGAGGCCTTATAGCCTATGTATCACAGGAAAACATTTTATTTAGTGGAAGTATTTATGATAACTTTAAGCTATTTTCAAATGTTAGTGATATAAATCAAATAAATGAAGCCTTAAGGAAGGCTTCAATATATGATGAAATTGTTGAAATGCCTGATGGAATTAATACAGTATTAAGAGATAAGGGTGCAGGACTTTCAATGGGTCAAATACAGCGTATTATGATAGCTATCGCAATAGCTTCAAATAGACCTATTATAATCCTAGATGAGCCTACATCAGCTCTTGATAAGGATAATGAGATAGCAATTATGAATAATCTTCACACTTTAGGTAAGACTATAATTTATATTTCTCATAGAGATTCAGTAATTGAAGGAGAAGGAAATATTTCTTTAAAGGAGGAATAGTATGGATTTTTCAAATCTTGTATCAGCCTATGTATTAGGCGATAAAATAGATTCTGAATTAGATAATGATTTAATAAGGATTGCAGATGAGCAATCCCTTTTAACCATACTTTATCCTATAACAAATGATTCAAAATATAAGAAATATTATATATCTGGTGCTGTAAGTGATGAGAAGTATTGTAAGGTTAAGGATCATGTGACAAATATTTTAAATAAGAATGGTATTAAGCACCTTTATGTTAAGGGTACCTTAATATCAAAGATGTATCCAGATAGTGCAGTAAGAACTCGTGGAGATATTGATGTGTATGTTACACTTGATGATTTCACAAGAGCTCGTAAGGTATTTGAGGAAAATGGCCTTCATGAGGATGACCTTGAGGATTGTGCTCATCATATAGGATATAAAATGGACTCTGTTGAGGTAGAGCTTCACTTTAATCTATTTGATCCAAGTGATGGTAAGAGACTATGCGAAATATTTAATAATCCTATGAAATATGCAAAGCCTTATCTAGATATGGAATATAGGCTTGATGATACATATCATTTTGTATTTGCGATAGCCCACTTTGCCCGTCACCTAAGATATGGTGCAGGTATTAGATATATGATGGATTTCTATTATATGATGAAGGAGAGTAAAATAGATAAGATTAAGCTACATGGCCTTTTAAAGGAGCTATCGCTTGATACACTATATAACAACATTTTAAATGTTATTGATTATCTATTTAAATATAAGTTTGAGGATTATCAAAAGAAGGATATTAAATATTTTATTGAATATATGCTAAAGTATGGAATTCATGGACATTCTAATAATGAGATAAGCTCTACAACAGCTCGTAAGAATAAGCTTAGAGTTTTAATATCAAGAGTATTTCTTACAAATAAGGCATATAGAATATCATGCTATCCTAAGATGGGAAAGCATTTAATACTTTGGCCTATCTGCTTTATAAGGCATTCTTTCTATTTAGTGTTTAATAAGCTTCCAAAATTCTTTATTATGGTGTTTAAACGAAATAATAGAAATAAACTTTATAAAGATTTGGGTATTTAATTAGCCCGAAATATTGTTTTTTGTAAATTTAATTGTTATAATTTAAGTAGAGAAGTAGATGAATATAAACAAGGAGGGATGTTATATGAATTTTACTATTACTTTTGCTCGTGAGTATGGATCTGGTGGAAAGTTTATTGCTACTAAGGTTGCAGAGCAATTAAATATTCCTATGTATGATAAGAAGACTATTTTAGCTGAGGCTGAGAAGTATGGAATTAATCCTGTTGATATGGAGAAGTTTGATGAAGAGGATTCAGGATTCTATTTTCCAACTATGACAAATAGCCCAGGCTTAGATATGGAGCTTTCACAAAAGGCTTATATGGCAACATTAAAGACTATTCAAATGATTGCGGCTACTAAGTCTAGTGTAATTGTTGGAAGATGTGCAGATTATATCCTATCAGATGATCCTGATGCAGTACTTAAGGTATTTGTATATGCACCACTTGATTCTAAGGTAAAGAGATGCATTAAGTATTACAATACATCAAAGAATAGAGATGAAACTATTCAGCTTATTAAGAAGAATGACCGTAAGAGAAAGAAATATTATGAGTTCATTACTGAGCGTGACTGGGGATGTCCAGTTGATTATGATGTATGTATCAATTCTGATATGGGAATTGAGGCAGCAGCTGAGGCTATTGTAGCAGCAGCTAAGAAGAAGTTTAAAATTAAGTAATTAGAGGTAGCTTAGGCTACCTTTTTTCTTACTAAAAACATTTACATATAGCCTTAATTTTGGTATAATTTAACTATCAAATATGTATGCCCGTAGCTCAGCTGATAAGAGCGTAGTCCTCCGGAGACTAAGGTCGTAGGTTTGAGTCCCACCGGGCATGCCAAAAAATGAAAAGGTGAATAAGTAGTATGATTAAAATTGAAGAAAAGAACATCACAGTAAGAGAGTTTAACAGGGACGATTATAATTCATTCCTAATTCAGCTAGTAACTAATAAGGGTTGGACAAATAGCTTCCAACAATGGAGAGTAAATAAGAACCAAGCTGTTACATTATTCTCATATCACTTAGAGGGATATAAGCCAAATGCTGATATTAGAAAGAATAGATTAATGTATGGTGTATTTACTAAGTCTGGACTTTTAATTGGAGAGTGTGGATTTGAGTATAATAAGGCTTTAAATGGAGTAGAGATCTTTGTAGGACTTATTGAGCAGGCTCGTGGAAGAGGATATTCTAACGAAATGATGGATGCTTTAAAGAAGATTTCTAAGGAGCATGGTATGGCAAAGATTAATGCTAATATACCAGTTCAGCATACAATTGGAGTTAAGCTTTTAGAGACTAATGGATTCAAGGCTGAAAATGAGTTTGAGATTGAATACCAAGGATCTGAGGTAACAATGCGTCATTACGTATACAATAATTAGTATACTGTTATGGTATCACTTATTTAAGTGATACCATTTTTTTTATTTTTTTGCTTTTGGACAAAATGGCTTTTTTGTGATATAATAAGGGCTGTAAGGCAGGTGATGGCAGGTGTCAAAGATGAGCGTTGTTACACAAGACTGTGAGCATATTAAGGATGGTCTTAATGAGCTTTTAGGACAAAATGTAACCCTTATTGTTAAGGATAGAACAAAAACTAAAATTAAAAAAGGCACTATTACCTTAGTATCAGATAAGCTATTTTGTGTAGATGTTATCATGGGTAAGTATGCCACACTAAAGGAAACATATACATTCTTAGATGTTAAGACCAACAAGGTTAAGATTAAAGAAAAACCTGATTTAAATGATGAAGAAGCAGTGATTGTTTAATAAGAAAATCCCAGCTTCTTTTTCGTATACTAAAACTAGGAGTTAATCTCTTAGTTTTTTTATTTCTAATATTATTGTATAATAGTAGTGATGGAAAGTTATTTAATCATTGAGACGCATATGTGATCTCGTAAAAACCATTTACAGCTTAAGTCTGGTTATTCAATGGTCTTTCCATCGTTATCGAAATAAGCTAGCTGAGAGATACTTTGACTCTTGGCTTTTCTTTTTATCTAGGCATAGATTTAAAGAAAGGTTTTTGGAATTATGGGCGTGGCTCCTCTTGAGAATAGTAATATATCTCGTATAAAAAAATGTCCAAATTTCAATTTATTATTTTAATCTGCTTAAATCTAATGG
>JAILRQ010000067.1 GCA_024698125.1 Acholeplasmatales bacterium | reverse complement strand
ATATGTTGATTGGGCATTCTATGGATTAAGAGCCGCATCTATTGGATTAATGATAGCAGCAGCATATTCTATATGCGAGGTATCACTAATGCAAAATAGTGAGGTTATAGAGGTATTTAAGAGTGCCTTTGATGGAATTTCAATAAAGACATTCTTCCCTAGTCTAGGAGATGCTATTAATAATATTCTAAACTGGAAGAATATAGCAGTAGGTGTTGTATTTGGAATTACAATATTTAAATACAAGAAGCACCCAATCCTATATATTGCAATAGGTGCAGTAGTAGGAATTCTACTTTGGCTATAAAAAATACTCCGATTAATTTCGGAGTTTTTTAATGGTGTCCATAAAATGGTCACCATAAATATTATGCTTGGTATAAAATAAGAATGTCTTTTAATTAAAGACGTCATTTTTTATCGCTGTGGGAGAGACCTTTCTATTGCAAAAGCTCTAGTTAACGCTAGGGCTTTTGTGTTATAATAGGACTATAATGTTATTGGAGGAATGATTTATGACACCAGAGGAAATAAGAAATAAGGTGAATGAGCTTAAGGCTCAAGGTATTGGAGAAGAGGTTATAATCTATAACTGGGCAGTACAGGTAAAGGAAGGAAAGCTTCTTCCTGATCAATTTGCAGGCTTAATGTTTGCGATTGGACGTAAGATGCCAGCCAACTTCCCAACACTTACACCAGATGAAAAGAAAGCATATATTATTTATGGATTAGATGGAACTAATAAATAAAGATTATTATGTAATATAAAGCTCTGTTTTATAAAAACAGGGCTTTTATAATTTTAATAATACAAAATGCATAATCGTTATATTGCAATATGATAATTTCTACGCTATAATTTTAATAAAGAAGTAGGAAGAAGGTATATTGATGAAGAGGTTTGTTTATGTTGTTTTAACAGCGCTTTTAATTGCATTTACACTTACATCATGTAATGATAAGAAGGATGATCCATTATATATAGATGCATTATCCTTTCTATATGATGAAGGAAATGGAAGAATAGAAATAGAAAATACACATCAAGATGTTTATCTAAAAGTTGGGGATCAATCATTTTATACTGATTTTAAATTTTATGTAGATTTATATAAGAATAATGAATATAAGGATGTAGATTATTTTTTTACCCAAAAAATATATGATAAGTATTATGAAGGGCATTCAGTAAAGTTTGATTATAAAATTTTATCTGGTTTTTTAGAGGCAGGAACAGTAATAAAATTATTTACAACATCTTCAAAATATAAATATGAAATAATTAGATATGCAGACATGTATCCATTTGTTTGCTTTGGTTCGGAAAAATATAGGTTTGATTCTAATGTCAATGGTGAAATGCATTATGGAAGTTCTTTGAATTTGAAAAATGGTGAAGAGTTTTTTGCTATGGGACAAATAGAAAGATATGGTCATGTTCCAGGATATGGACCATTTTATTATGATATAACAGGATGCTTTGATGGTAGTAAGAAAATTCAGGCGTTAAATGCAGATATAACAATAGATAGTATCACTAATATAAATCCTGAAACTAATACTTTATTTGCTGATGATTGTGTCCTTATAAAAATCACATATCAAGGAGAAGATGGTGTGTTTTCATTTGATGGAGTTACATTTGTAGTTGAGGATGTATAGTTAAAAACTAGTGGGAAGTAGATTCATCTACCCTTATTGAAAAGAGAAGTTTGTAAAAAAGGTATGACGCAAAGTCATACCTTTTATAATTAAAGCTTTATATTTTCATCAAGATTTTCACGTGCAATAGATAGCATTAGCTTAATACGATTTTCTTGATTAACACGTGTGGCTGATGGGTCATAATCAATAGGAGAGATATTAGCTTCAGGGAATTGAGCCTTAATCTTTCTTATAACTCCCTTACCACAGATGTGGTTAGGAAGACATCCGAATGGTTGAGCACATACGATATTTTTATATCCTGTCTCAATTAATTCCATCATTTCAGCTGTAAGAAGCCAACCTTCACCCATTTTTACTCCATGGTCAAGGATTCCTTCTGATAGGTCCTTTGTATGCTTGAACTTTTGCATTGGAGTATACTTAGTACGCTTGATTGATTTAATAATAATTCCTTCAAGCTTATCTACATACCAAATTACAAGCTTACATAATCTCTTAGCCTTCTTAGATACGCCACCATAATATACATCATCATATAGGATGTTATATAGGCAGTATAGAACATATCCAAATAATCCTGGTACATATACCTCAGCACCCTCATCAATTAATAGATTCTCTAAATCATTATTTCCAAGGGAAGCATATTTAATATAGATTTCTCCAACAACTCCAACCTTTGGCTTAGCAGTAGGTATGATTTCAATCTTATCGAAATCATCAGCTATAGCCTTAAGGTTTTTCTTTTGAGCCCAGTAAAGTACACCCTTACCACGCTCTAGCTGCTTGATAAGTATTTGTTGCCATTTCTCAACAACCTTCATAGCGTCACCCTTATTTTTCTCATAAGAGCGAACCTTGTTATATAGATACATCATTTGCTCTCCATATACAAGGGCTGCCGCAAGCTTTAATATTAAGCCTCTTGTTAGCTGGAAGGCACTATCCTTTTCAAGGTTAGAGATATTGAATGATATAACTGGTATATATTCATATCCAGCCTTGATTAAGGCCTTACGAAGAAGATGGATATAGTTAGATGCTCTACATCCTCCTCCTGATTGAGTAATAAGAAGTACTACATTATGAGTATCATCTCTATGATTAAGGTTATCTATAAATTGTCCTATTACAAGTAGTGCTGGATAGCAGGCATCATTATGAACATACTTAAGTCCCTCTTCAACAACCTCAGGACCTTGGTTTTGCATAATCTCAGCCTTAAATCCTTCACTCTTAATAACTCCTTCAATTAGCTTGAAGTGAATTGGAAGCATTGAAGGAATAAGGATAGTATGAGTTTTCTTCATATCCTTAGTAAACTTAGGATATACCATTTCTTGTTCTAGTTCCATTACTCATTACCTCCTTGCTGCTTTAATGCTTCAAATAGAGAACGAAGTCTAATACGTACAGCTCCAAGGTTTGTGATTTCATCAATCTTTATTTGAGTGTAAATCTTACCCTTTTCCTCAAGTATTCTCTTACATTCATCTGTTGTTACAGCATCAAGTCCACAACCAAATGATACAAGCTGAATTAGATTCATATCTGGTTCAGTTGTTACATACTTTGCTGCGGCATATAATCTTGCATGATATGTCCATTGGTTTAGAACCTGAGTCTTAACCTTTGGTATATAGTTATCAGCAACTGATTCCTCAGTTACAACTGCTACATCAAATGAGGTGATCATCTTATCAATACCATGGTTAACCTCTGGGTCAACATGGTATGGACGACCTGCAAGTACAATAATAGGCTTACCCTGAATACGAGCATGCTCTATTATTTCCTTACCCTTAGCCTTTAAATCCTTTAAATGCTCGTCATACTCGAAGTAGGCGTTAGTAGAAGCACGCTCTATATCCTTACGAGTGATGTCAGGGAAGTACTTGTTCATAATCTTTAATATATGCTCCTCAAATCTCTTCTTATTATCAACAGAGACGAAGTCATATATAAATATCTTATTATCAAGCTCAAGTACATTATTTTTAATCTGCTCTGGGTAGTAGGCAACTATTGGGCAGTTATAATGATTATCTCCCTTACGCTCATTAAAGTTATATGACATACATGGATAGAAGATTCTATCATATCCATCATTTAATAATTTTTGGATATGTCCATGTACAAGCTTAGCTGGGAAGCATTCAGTATCAGATGGGATTGTTGTTTGTCCAAGAACATAAGTCTTAGAAGTACTAAATCCTGATGAATGTACTTCAAATCCAAGTGATGTTAGGAATGTATACCAGAATGGATACATTTCAAACATTGATAATACCATAGGGATAGCAATCTTTCCTCGCTTACCCTCAACTGGCTTATATGATTGTAGCTTATTTCTTACATACTGATATAGATTTAGTGAATCGTCACCCTTCTTTTGAGAAGTAGGACGCTCACATCTATTACCAGATATAAACTTATTGTTATTAGCAAATGAATTAATTGTTAGATTACAGTGGTTATTACATAATCCACACTTAATGTATTTAACATTATGTACAAACTCCTTTAATTCAGCTGCAGTAATTGTCTTACTATGATCTAGATGTAGGCTTTGAGCATGTAGGGCAGCTCCATAGGCTCCCATTAGTCCTGAAATATTAGGACATACTACATCAAGCCCAAGCTCACGCTCGAAGGCACGAAGAACAGCTTCGTTTTTAAATGTTCCACCTTGAACAACGATATGTGTTCCAAGCTCCTTAACATTTGTAGCACGGATAACCTTATATAGGGCATTCTTTACAATTGAAATAGAAAGTCCTGCTGAAATATCCTCAATAGTAGCTCCATCCTTTTGAGCTTGCTTAACAGAAGAGTTCATGAATACTGTACATCTTGAACCAAGGTCAACTGGCTTTGGTGCAAGAAGTGCCATCTTAGCAAAATCTCTTATATCATATCCAAGTGCATTAGCGAATGTTTGAAGGAATGATCCACATCCTGATGAGCAAGCCTCATTTAGGAAGATATTAGATATTACACCATTCTCAATCTTAAAGCACTTGATATCCTGTCCACCGATATCAATAATGAAATCTACATTAGGCATGAAATGCTTAGCTGCTGTATAGTGAGCAATAGTTTCAACAAGACCAGAGTCTAGGTTGAAGGCATTTCTTATTAAATCCTCTCCATATCCAGTAGAAGCAGAGGCTGCAATCTTAATGTTTGGATATTTTTCATAGATTTCTTCAAATATTTCCTTCATAATGATTACAGGGTTACCCTTGTTAGGGAAGTAACGCTGGAATCTTATGTTACGATCCTCATCAATTAAAACCATCTTTAATGTAGTAGATCCTGAATCGATTCCTAGATAGAAGTTACCATCGTATCCTTCCATAGGAAGCTCTAATACATCATCCTTGGCATGACGCTCTCTAAAGGCGTCAAGCTCCTCTTGGTTTTTAAATAGGGGAGCATTAAAGCTAAAGTTTCCTGTAGACTCATAAGCTTCAAACTTCTTAATTAAATCATTAAGGTTATATCTTTTAGTACCACAAAGGGCAGTACCAATAGCTACATAATATAATGAGTTTTCAGGACAAATACCATCAAGCTTTAATGTTTCATTGAATGATTGTTGAAGCTCTGATAGGAATGTAAGTGGTCCTCCAAGGTAGGCTACCTTACCAGTAATCTTTCTTCCTTGTGCAAGACCTCCAACTGTTTGGTTTACAACAGCCTTAAAAATAGAAGCAGCAACATCCTTTTTAGATGCTCCTTGATTTAATAGGGGTTGAATGTCAGTCTTAGCAAATACTCCACATCTTGAAGCAATACTATAAAGCTTTTCATGCTCAGATGCCATATCATTCATTTCAGGAACAGTCACATTTAAAAGTGTAGCCATTTGGTCTATGAATGCACCTGTACCTCCGGCACATGTACCATTCATACGAACCTCCATACCATCCTTAAGGAATAGGATCTTGGCATCCTCTCCACCAAGCTCAATAATTACCTCAATACCTGGAAGTAGCTTGTTTGCGGCAATACGTGTAGCGTATACCTCTTGGATAAACTCTACACCAGTGTCTGTAGCAATTCCCATACCAGCAGAACCAGAGATAGCAAATGATGCATCCTCAGTAATTAGTTTTTGCTCGTTTAATATGTTTAAAATTTTAATTAGGTTCTCCTTAATATGTGAGTAGTGTCTTTGATAGGTTGAATATAAAACCTTCGCATCATCATCTACAACAACACACTTAATAGTAGTAGAACCAATATCAATACCAATTCTCATAATGCCTAGCCCTTTCTTTGTCTCCCTATATTATAAATATAGACTGAATAAGTCCAGTATTACATATTATAATAAAAATGTATATAAATGTCAAACTGATATGCTCCATCTTATTTGTTTAAAAGCCCTAAAATTTGTGGTTGTAATATTTCAGTTTTCAATGTATAATAAAATGGATATTATTTTTAGTAATCGAGGTTTTATAATGAAGAAAATAAGAGCAATTTTATTAATGTTAATAGGAATTGTATCATTAGCATTCCTTGCTTCTTGTAGCGAGAAGGCTAGTGTAGATATTATAAAGGTTACACCAATGCGTACAAGAATTGGTGTTACATTACAGATTGATGACCCAGATGGATTAATCACAGCTGATTCAGTTAAGGCTATGATTTATGATGATGACGATGAGAAGCTTGACACTATTCGTTTCGATGAGCTAGATGAGTCAGAGCAAACTCTAACATTCGATGATCTAGATGAGGAAACAGATTATAAGATTGTTATTAAGGCTACAGTTGATGATAAGTCAGTTACTTATTATAACAAGACTGTAACTACAACAAACGTTGGAGCTTCAGAGGATAATCCAATTGTAATTTCATCAACAGATGAATTCCTTGATATTAAGTATGATGATGATGCTTACTATTCACTAGAGGCAGACCTAGACTTTGCAGATGAGGCAGGAGAAGCAACATCAATTACTCCATTATTCGATTCATCAACACCTTTTATGGGACATTTTGATGGAAATGGACATACTATTTCAAATCTTCAGCTTGAGACTTCAAGCTCATATACTTACTCAGGAATCTTTGGTTACCTAGGAATTAATTCTTCAGTTAAGGATTTAAATATTTCAAATATTACTCTATCTTCAACTAAGGGAACTTACCTATACCTAGGAGCACTTGCTGGATGTAATCAAGGTACTGTATCAAATGTACATGCTACAAACGTAGCTATTACTCACCTTGGTACAGGAACTTCAATGCAATACATTGGAGGACTTCTTGGAGTTAACTGCTATATCGTTGAGGATTCTTCAGTAGAAGGTCTTACAATGACATTAAGATCAAGACTTCAATCAGTTGCTGGTGGATTTATTGGATCTAATGGTGGAGTTACACAAAATGCATTAAATGGTGCATACGTATCTAACTGCTTTGTTACAGGAGCAGATATTACAACAACATTCGTTACAACTCACGTAGTTGATAAGGAGACAGCATCAAATGCTGACTACATTCAATATACTGGAGGATTTGTTGGTGAATCTATGATTAACATCAGCAATTCATATGCTGATTCAAAGATCACTGGTTCTGCAACATTCTCAGCAGGATCAGTACTTGATACATATAGTGTTGCAGTTGGAGGATTTGCTGGACGTGTTATCGCAGCATCATCAGTTGTAAACTGTGTATCTAATACAACTCTTTCATATACTACAGCAGATGCATATACATTCTATGCAGGAGCATTAATTGGTGCTGCATATGATGCAACAGTTACTAACTCAGTTGGAATCCTTTCAGGAGATAATTCAGTTGTAGATACAGCTGATTATTCAGCAGATGAGGATTCAGAGGTTAAGGAGCAATTTGCTAAGGCGTTTGATGGTATTGCATATTCTGGTTCAGTCCTTATTGATCCACTTACATCAATTACTAATAGTGGATATGTTCTAGCATCAGGAGCTACTGTTGATTCAGCTACTGAGGGAGCTATGGCATTAGCTTCAGCAGAGGTAGCATTTGATACAACAGGACTTAGTGAAGCAGTACTTGCATTCTATAACGCAAAGCTTTCAGCATAAGTATTAAATACTCTCACCCAAGTGGTGGGAGTTTTTTTATGCGTTTAATTTCCTTTTTAATATATTAAAAAGTTGTAAATGGTAAACTTTTTTTATATAATATAAAGTGATAACTATTTTAAAAATGGAGTAATTGATATGGGATTAAGAATTTATAACTCATTAACAAACAAGCTTGAGGACTTCAAGCCATTAGATGGAAATAAGGTAAACATGTATGTTTGTGGACCAACAGTATATAACTATATCCACATTGGAAATGCTAGACCTGTTATCTTCTTTGATACATTAAAGAGATATTTAGAGTTTAGTGGATATACTGTTTCATACGCATCAAACATTACTGATGTTGATGATAAGATTATTAATAAGGCTATAGAGGAGGGTGTTTCTGAAAAGGAAGTAGCTACTCGCTATGCTGATGTATATTTTACAAATGTTAAGGATTTAGGTGCTAAGAAGCCTGATTATACACCATACGCTACAGAGTATATCCAAAAGATGATTGATTTCATCCAAGAGCTTAAGGAGCAGGGATATACATATGAGGTAGATGGAGATGTATACTTTAGAGTTTCAAAGATTAATGACTATGGAGTATTATCTAACCAGCAGGCTGAGTTCCTTGATGCAGGAGTAAGAAAGAGCGTAGATACTAAGAAGGAGGATCCACGTGATTTCGTCCTATGGAAGAAGACTGATAAGGGAATTAAGTGGGATTCACCATTTGGAGTTGGAAGACCAGGATGGCATACAGAGTGTGTTGTAATGTCTCATGACATTTACCACACTATGCTTGATATCCATGGAGGAGGTATGGACTTAAAGTTCCCTCACCATGAAAATGAGATAGCACAATGTAATGCCTTATATCATAACCACCTAGCAAAGTATTGGATGCATGTAGGTCGTCTTGATATGAATGGTGAGAAGATGAGTAAGTCTTTAGGAAATGTTGTAAGAGTTGTAGATTTATCTAAGGAAGATTTAATGATTCTTCGTCTACTTATTGTTACAGCACCTTATAGATCAAATATCAACTATAATGATGAGCTTTTAACACAATATAAGAATGAATATGCAAAGATTACAAGAGCTTATAAGGCTGCAGCCCTAAAGCTTGATCTTGCAGGAGTAGAAAATACATCTTGTGATAATGAAGCTATAGAGAAGTTTAAGGAGTATATGGATAATGATTTAAATACTCCAAATGTATTAACACTTGTTCAAACACTTGTTAAGGAGATTAACCAGATTGTAAGAACACAAGATAATGAGGCTTTAGCTGTTAAGGTTAATACATTAAAGACTATTATGGGAGTTCTTGGTGTAGAGCTTACTTATACAAAGCTTACAGAGGAGAACAAGGAATTATATAATAAGTGGAATGCCTTCAAGAAGGAAAAGAACTTCGAGGAAGCAGATAAGATAAGAGCTATTCTTACTGAAAGAGGAATATTATAATATGGAAGCTAAACTTATGAATGGCTTAACCTTAGCCTATATAGGTGATACTATATATGAAACATATATTAGAAAAATGAATATTTTAAAGGGTATCACTAAGGTTAATGACCTTCATAAGCATACTATTAAATATACCTGTGCTGAATATCAGGCTAAGGGAGCATCATATCTACTTAAGAATGATATCTTAAGTGAAGATGAGCTAGCTATGTTTAAGCGTGGTAGAAATAGTAACACAAATAAAACAAGAAAGAGCCTAAGCATTGAGGATTACAACAATGCGACAGGGCTTGAAGCTTTAATGGGTTATTTGTATTTTATAGATAAGCTTGATAGAGCTTATGAAATTATTGGTATTATTGTAGAAAATATCGAAGCATAAAGGGGATGAGATTATGCCAAGAAAGAAAAAGGTAGTAGAAGAAAATGTAGAGGCTGTTGAGCAAACAGACTCTTCAATCGATACAAAGGAAATAGAAGCCCTAGCTGAAGCTCAAGAAATTGAGGCTGAGGCTACAAAAAAGGACGAGCCTGTTAAGGAGGAGTCTAAACCAAAGGATAGTGATAAGAAATCACTTCTTGAGGAGCAAAAGGAAAAGGAATTAACAGAGGCTGAGGAAAATAGAATAATCAAGGCACAAAAGAAATCTGAGAAAAAGAGACTTAAGAAGTTTAAAATTGGAAAGACTCGTGAGCATATCGACCGTGTTGAGACTAATATCAACACAGGATTAAATGATGAGCAGGTTAATGAGCGTCTTGAAAAGGGATATGTAAATATTAAGAATAACAAGACTACAAAGCCTATCCATAAGATTATATTTACAAATATCTTTACATTCTTTAACATTTTAATGATCGGTATAGCCGCTTGGCTAATATCTGTTGGAGCTATAAAGGATTTATTCTTTATGGTTATCGTAACATTAAATGTTGTTATTGGAATTGTACAGGAGATAAGAGCTAAGATTACAATTGATAAGCTATCAATTCTATCTGCACCAACATGTAAGGTATTACGTAATGGTACAATGCAGGAGATTGGTGTTGAGGATATTGTAATTGATGATATTGTAATCCTTGAATCTGGTAAGCAGATTTCATCAGACTCAATTGTAGTAGATGGTACAATTGAGGTTAATGAATCACTTCTTACAGGAGAAAGTGATGCGATTGTTAAGCATCCAGGAGATCAGCTATTTAGTGGATCATTTGTAGTATCTGGAAACTGTAAGTCAAGAGTTACAGCTATTGGTGAGGATAACTACATTGATAAGCTTACTAAGGAGGCTAAGAGATATAACAAGCCTAAGAGTGAGCTTTTACAATCTCTTAATATCATAATTCGTTTTATGGCCGTAGTAATCCTTCCAATTGGAGCTATACTATTCTGTATGCAGTATGAGGTATTACTTGGTTCAATGTCACTACAGGACGCAACTCGTAAGACTGCAGGAGCTATGATTGGTATGATCCCATCAGGATTATATCTACTTACATCTATAGCCTTAGCAGTAGGAGTTATGAGGCTTGCTCAGAACAACGTTCTTGTTCAGGAGCTATACTGTATTGAGATGCTAGCGCGTGTTGATACACTATGCCTTGATAAGACTGGTACTATTACAGATGGTACTATGACTGTTAAAAATGTTGTTGAATATAATGGAGTACCAGGACTTAGTGTTAAGAATATCGTTTCCGCTATTCTAAACGCTCAGGATTCTGATAATATGACAAACACAGCCTTAGCTGAAAAGTTTGGAAGAGCAAAGAGAATTAAGCATTTAAATCTAATTCCATTCTCTTCATCTCGTAAGTTTAGTGCTGTAACCTTTGATAAGGTTGGAACATTTGTAATGGGAGCTCCTGAGTTTGTACTTACTACAAACTACAAGAGTGTAGCAGCAGATGTTACTGCAGGTGCAAAGCTTGGATATAGAGTCCTTGTTAT